>CAYONH010000091.1:6181-7383 GCA_964405275.1 uncultured Candidatus Bathyarchaeia archaeon
AGGGGGTTATGGAACCTCTCGTTCCGGCTCCTCTCCAGCTCCCTCAGCCCCTCGTGTAGGACTATGAACTTCTCCACGGCGCTCACCCCCTCCTCCCTGACGCAGGCGTGGACCGACCTCCCGGGCACAGTCACCCTGAAGCTCATGGCCCCGGCGACCTCGGGGGCGATCGCGGTCCCGCTGGGTTCCATCACGATCCCGGCGTCCGCCGTGTAGCCCCTGAGGCAGGTGGCGAGGGCTCCGCAGCCCCCGTCCTCCTCGCCAACAACGCTCTCCAGGATCACCCGTCCCTTCAGGCTCAGCCCGGAGTCGATGACGGCCTTCACGGCATAGACGGCGCAGGCCAGCCCGCCCTTCATGTCGGCGCTGCCCCTGCCGTAGAGCCTCCCCTCCCTCAGGTCCGCCTTCAGGGCCGGGGTCTCCCAGTTATCCGGGTCGCCGGGAGCGACCGTGTCAATGTGACCGCAGAGGATGAGGTCCCTGCCCTCTCCTCCACCCAGGGATCCGACGACCCCCAGCCCCTCCTCCCGGTTGAAGGACATGCTGAAGTCCGGGTGCTCCCCGAGCTCATCGAAGTCGATCTCCCAGACGTCGACGTCGAGGCCCAGGGCCCCGAGCTTCGCCGCCACGTTCCTCTGGGCAGCTGACTCAACGCCTCCGTGGCTGGGTATGGCGATGAGCTCCGAGGTGTAGCCCAACAATCCGTCCAGATCTACGTTCTCTAGCACCCGTCTCTCGAATTCGTTCATCTTACATCGATGCCTCCGGGACCTGAATAACCATCATCCCGGTCACCCGGAAAACATTTTGGGCTATTAGGGACCTTGCTGAAATCGACGGGAAATGGTTTATATTTCGGATCCTGATTCATGACTGGTCTCCGAGGGATATGGGTGGGCAGAGTCAAGGTTGCAGGGGAGAACAAGGAGCACGGTGTGGTAGTGTACTCCCTGAGCTCGTGCTCTCCCTGCAAGAAGGCCATGAGGCTCTTGGAGAGCATGGGGGTCGAGTACGAGTACATACACCTGGACACGGTGGACCCCGATGAGCGGAGCGAGGCTATGGTCGAGATAGGGGAGTTCCTCCCCGGGAGGGGCATACAGCTCGCTTACCCCATCATAGTCATCGATGACCTCATCACCATCATCGGCTTCAGCGAGAGGAAGCTCAGGAAGGTATTCGAGGGAATGCCCTGAATGCGT
>CAYONH010000092.1:0-1158 GCA_964405275.1 uncultured Candidatus Bathyarchaeia archaeon
GGTTCGAACCCACGGAGGACTAGTCCATCAGGTCCTAAGCCTGACCCCTTTGGCCGCTCGGGAACCCCCGCCCGCGCCAATACCATACAACCCGAACAGAATTAAAACCTTACCAGCCCACCACACCAGAACTGAACTGACAAACACAATAGGGGCCCAATTGAACTCCCGACACCGGAAGCCCTGTTAGCCCTCAGCTTTGACAAGCCTGACAGCGGGCGAATCCACAGGAGGACCATCTGAAACATGCGATGCGATCGCATCTCCCACCTCGGACGTAGTCGAGCTGCCCCCGATATCGGCGGTCCTGATCTTGCCCTCGGAGAGCACAAGGCAGACCGCATCCTCGACAACCCTCGCCTGCTCCGCATAACCCAGCCACTCCAGCATCAGCTTGGCCGACAGGATCGACGCAATGGGATTAGCCACCCCCCGCCCCGCAATGTCCCACGCCGTCCCGTGGACGGGCTCAAAGAAGGCGAAGTCGTCGCCGATACAGGCAGAGGGCGCCATCCCGACTCCCCCTATCTGCCCTATCACTATCCCCGAGAGAATGTCCCCGTACATATCCGGGGTCACGACGAGATCGAACGCCCTCGGGTCGCTGGCCTGCATCATCGCCGCAATGTCGACGCTAACGCAGTCACTCTCGACCCCATGCATCAGCTTAGCCACAGTCAGGAAGCAGCGTCGGAAGAGCTGATCCCCGTACAGCCAACCGCTCAGATCCACGCATGTGACCCTCTTCCTCCCCTTCTGAGAGGCGTAGTCGAAGGCGAAGCTAGAGATCCTCCGTGCGCCGAAGCTCGTGATAACACGCTTATCCAACCCCTTGTCCTCCCAGAGGTATCCCTCGTGTTCCAGGGCCGTCCCCTCGGAGTTGTCCCTGATAATCACCACGTCCACATCCTCGTGAGCCTGATGTTTACCGTTAATCCCAGGGTAGAGCTTAAGGGGACGTACGTTCGCGTAGGCATCCTTCTCCACGCGCAGGTAAGCTAGCACCTTCCTCGGGACCCCGTAAGGAGCGTAATCATGTCCCACGGCTCCAAAAAGCACAGTGGCGGACTCATCGATAACCGCCCTGGCCTCCTGTGGCAGGGGGTCCCCGTTCTCGATGTAGGCCGCGCCCCCCACGAGGCACTCGATGAACTCGAA
>CAYONH010000092.1:1258-4463 GCA_964405275.1 uncultured Candidatus Bathyarchaeia archaeon
GCCTTCACTCTCTGCTGGGTCATGATCTTGACTATATCCCTGTGCCTAAGGCTGTAATCTTTGGGCAGGCGTATCCCCGTCCTCGCGTCAATGGCAAGAATGTAGTTCTCAGCGAGTCTCGTATGTACGTCTCTGGCAAGATCTAGAGCCGTCGATCCGTCGGGCATAAGGTGGACATCGGGGAGTACGTTCCCGTGGTGGTCCGAGAACTCCGCCTCGTTGGCGACAGGGTAGACCATGTTCACCTTGAGAAGCCTGAAGATCAGGGTGTTGAGGGCCTGCTGTATCCCGGTCCTCATCCACTTCTTCATCACCCTCTGCTCCACATAATCCAGGGCCTGCCTCTGGGCCAGGCTGAGCTCAGCGTCCTCAGCGATCCTGAACTTCTCCTGCCCCGGGATGTAGGAGAGCAACCCGCTCCTCTCAGCCCGCCTCAGGGCGAGCTCGGCCTCAGCAGAGCACGTCGCCACCAGCCCCTGACTGTAGTAGTCAGTGAGCATCTCGATGTTATCCTCCGCCGAAGGCAGGTCCATCTTGTTGGCGATTATCAGAAAGGGCTTGATCAGCGGGAGGAGCTCCCCGGCGAACTTCCTCGTACGCCTTGCATTCCATCTCTGGAAATCGATCTCGTCGAGCCCCGTACTCCTCAATGCTTGGGCTACTTGATGGGGGCCAGCCTTGATGCCTGAGAGGGCCATGGTTAGGGCCTCCTCGAGGGAGTTAGACGCCTCCTCCCTGATGATGAGCTGCCTGTTGTTCTTTATGATCTGGGCGACCCATCTCTCGACCTCAATCTCGATGTCCATGACGTCCTGCACAGGGTTCCCGCTGCCTGGCTTGGCGATCTTACCCTCAGCATCTATCGATCCAGAGGCATCGACCACGTGGATTAGTGCGTCCGCCTGCCCGATCACGGAGAGGAACCTGTTGCCAAGCCCCCTCCCCCTCCAAGCGTCCTTTACCAATCCGGGCACGTCTAGGAGCCTGACAGGGGCGTACCTCCAGCCGTCGATGCAGGTGGAGTTAAGGGGGTTATCCTCCAGTCCTAGTTCCTTGCAGACACATACATCGCAGACGTACGCAGTGCCCTCGTTCGTCTCCTTTGTCGTGAAGGGATAGTTGGATATCTCGGCGTTTAGCAGAGTGGCCGCGTTGAAGAGGGTCGTCTTACCCACGTTGGTCTTCCCTATTATCGCTATTGTTAACAAGGGAGAAACCCGTGGAGATCATATGCCATCGATGACATTAAGTCTTATGTAAAGCATGAGAATCGTCTAAGCCCCTGCACCCATGTAATGAAGTGTTGATCACATTTTCTCAATGACATCTAATAGTTCAGGCAGACGCATGATCACGAAATCTGGACTGTACTCACCATGAGGATAGTCTCCGGTATCGCTCACCCAGACGGCTTTCATGCCTATCCCTTTCGCCCCCGCTACATCGGTCCTCAGGAGGTCACCGACGTGGACGGCCTCCTCAGGTCTAACTTTTAGCTCGTTGAGGGCTTTCTCGAAGACCTTTGGATCGGGTTTGCAGTATCCCACTTCGTCCGAGAAGACCGTAGACGCGAAGTAGTGGAGCAGCTCGTGACCCTCTAAATGTTGGCGGATTATCGAGCCGGGCGTCACCCCCGTATCGCTGATGATGCCCATCCTGTACTCTCCGTTCAACGCCTCCAGTGTCTCCTCAACTCCTTCTTTGAGAGCCGGGGGGTCCACAACATATGCGTTCATGAAACTACCAATGACTGATCGTATCAGGTCCGCAGTGAACGGGATCCCTAACCCTGTTAAAAAGTGCTCGACTCTCCTCTCCACGCTGAGGTGGCTGTGATTAAGCTCCCATTCCCTATGATAATATTCAGAGGCAGAATCGTATGCCCTCAATAATTCACTATCTGGAAAAATTAAGCCCTCGACTTCTAGGTCTCTCTTCAGGGAGTTAATTCTTGGTTCAGTGAAGTCCTTGTTCTCCAGCAGTGTATTCCAGAGATCGAACGTCACAGCCTTTATCATCAATAAACCCTCCCCGATGTCATCTAGAGTCCCTTAACAGAGTTTGGTGCGACCGCCGGGATTTGAACCCGGGTCGTTGGCTTGGAAGGCCAAAATCCTAACCGCTGGACTACGGTCGCCGACCTACCAATTACACCGGGGAGGCTTTAAATCCTTTTTCAGCGCTTGACCGGAAACATTATCTCAATCGTGTAGTCCGTGTAGTCCAAGTCCTCCGGGACGTACATGATCTCGATGCTGTGTATATCCTCGTCTCGCTCGAGCCCGTCATGCTCTATAAGCTCCTCAAGCCGTTTATGGTAAGCCTCGACCGGTGTGCCGGCTCCCTCGTATACCAGGAACGCCGCCCTAATTGACGGGAAGACCTTGGAGTCTACGCCCTCTAAATCCCAGGGGAGAGGCACCAGGACCTCCTTGCGCCCCCCAGGGGTATCCGGAGGATCGTAGTACACGATCATCGAGTGATCGTATGTTGTGTGGTGCTGGTGGTACAGCTCCGTCATCTTGCTGAGGAGTTCGGAGACCGCACTGGAAACGTTCTCGTCGGGCTCCAGTGCCTTGTATGCGACTTTCATGGGCTCCGTTGTCCGCACGCCGAAGTGGACTATCATTTTACATACATCCTGATTCATTGAGAGACTCGGTTTCTCTGACTGAATCGCAAATATTGTGATGGGAGACATTTAAAGGCTTACCCTAAAAAAATAGGTCCATGGAAAGTCTTTTGAATGCCCTATTAGAAAGTTTCCGGACATGGACGCGGGCTCGATCATCATTGTCCTGGCATTGGGTCTAGCCAGCGGACTGGTGATGAGCCTTGTCGGTGCCAGTGCTGTTATGGTCGTCGTCCCTGGCCTGAGCATCATCCTGGGTTATGGGATGCATCTCTCCATAGGTGTAAGCCTACTGGTCGATGTTCTGGCTTCCCTTGCGGTCGGCTACGAGTACTGGAGGCATGGAAACGTGGACCTTCGGCATGGACTCTGGATTGCCCTGGGCTCTGTGGCCGGAGCTCAGCTGGGGGCGGGCTGTACCGTCGTCCTCCCCGACTGGATCTTGGCCTTTAGCTATGGAGTCTGGATGCTGGGAGCCGGATTGATGATCTGGAGGAACGGGATGAACAGGACTGCCATCTCTGATAAATTCGCCAAGTACCTAAAATTTGATTCAGAGTCGAAACGGGTCTT
>CAYONH010000092.1:4563-7306 GCA_964405275.1 uncultured Candidatus Bathyarchaeia archaeon
AGCTGCTCAGCGAACGTGCGGATGTCCTCGTGCCAGGCCATCTCGTCGTATGCGAATCTCTGCCTCGCGTAGCCCACGGATTTTGCGGCTTTTGGCTCCAGGTATGTGGCGTCTGATATCTGGGCGAGTCTTGCGTATCCGGTGGGGTTCACCATGTTGAGTTTGGGGACCAGGGTGTGCCTGAGCACCGTTGGGCAGCTGAAGCTTCTCAGGAGCTCCATCGTCTCGTTGAGCCTCCCCCATCCGTCGGGGACGAGGGGCCTGCACGTGCGGGCGTAGGTCTCCTCGTCGGGGGCGCAGGCGCTCACGTAGAGCTGGGTGGGCTCCGTGCTCAGGTCCGCGAGGGCCTCGGGGTTGATGCCGTTGGTGACTATGAAGACCGACTTGTATCCGTGGTCGTAGTAGGCCTGCACCAGCTCTCCCAGGTGGGGGTAGATTGTTGGCTCTCCCTCGAGGCTGATGGCGGCGTGGACCGGGTTCATGGCGTCGCTGAGCATCTCCTTGGAGACGTTGGGGTTGCCGCCGAATCCCGACATGGCCTTCCGGTGGGCCTGCAGGCTCCCCTCGACTATCGTGTTCGGGTCGTCTGCGAGGTGCTCCGGTATTCTGGTCTGCTCCCAATGGACGCCGAGGTGCTCGGGTGTGGCCCGCCAGCAGAATACGCAGCTCTGGTTGCAGTGGCCTAGGCTTGGGGTCATCTGGAGGCAGCGGTGGCAGGGGATGCCGTAGAATCGCTGCTTGTAGCAGTGCTCCTCTCCGCCTGTGTTGAGGCTCTTTCTGACCCAGTGGCAGGTCTTGACGGCGCTGTGGGCTCCCACGAGGTGGTAGCTCTGCCTGCGGTAGACGCTGCGTAGTTCCTCGGGGACGCTCAAGTGGTGGCCTCAGTATCCGTATAGCTTTGAGTACTTCTCTTCTAGGTAGCTGATGAAGGGCTTCACCGTGAGGTTCTTGCCCGTGATCTCCTTCATCAGGTCGACGGGGTCGTGGATGTTGCCGTGGCTGTGGATGTTCTCCTTGAGCCAGCCTCCCACCTGGGAGAATCCCTGTGATGTGAGTCCCTCCTTCCAGTCGGGTATGTCCGCGGTCATCTTGTCGAGTATCATGCCGCTGTAGATGTTGCCGAGGGCGTAGCTGGGGAAGTATCCGTAGGATCCTCCGGCCCAGTGGGTGTCCTGCATGACTCCCTCCGAGTCGTTCTGGATCTCGACGCCGAGGTACTCCTCGTATTTCTGGTTCCAGATCTGGGGGAGCTCGTCCATGGAGATCTTGCCCTTGTATAGGTCCTGCTCTACCTCGAACCTTATGATTATGTGGAGTCCGTAGGTGACCTCGTCTGCCTCGACGCGGATCTTGGACGGCTTGACCCTGTTGATGCCCCGCACGAACTGGTCGACGGTGGTGTCGGAGAGGGCGCCATTCACCAGGGACTGGAGCTTGGGGTAGAGGCTGCTCCAGAGCTCGGGGCTGCGGCCTATGATGTTCTCGACCATCCGGGACTGGGACTCGTGTATCCCAGAGCTTGAGGAGAGCCCTATAGGCTGGTAGATCCACTCGGCTGGGAGGTTCTGCTCGTAGAGGGCGTGGCCTCCCTCGTGGAGGACGGAGAACACGCTGGACTCGAACCTTTCCTCGTAGTAGTGGGTGGTGATCCTTACGTCGTCGTAGTAGCCTACGGTGAATGGGTGCTCTGTCTCGTCGATCCTGCCGCCGGCGTTCTCCGTCTGGGTGTCGTAGCCTATCTCGGCTGCGATGGCCTCGGAGATCTCCCTCTGGGTTTCGATGGGTATCCGTCGCCTGAGGAAGTCGGTGTCTGGCCCCGGGCTGTCTCTGATCTTGTCGATGATCTTGATGAGGCCGTCCCTCATGGGGGTGAATAGTGTGGAGATTGTGTCAGCGTTGACGCCGGGCTCGTGGATGTCTATGAGGGCGTCGTATGGGGTGGAGGTGCCCTTGACGTCCATGAGGATCTCCGCAGCCTTGACGCGTAGGTCGAACAGCTTCTCCAGGTCGGGCCTGTACGCGGCGTAGTCCTGGGCTGCCTTGGCCTTCTTCCATACGTTTATGGTGAGGGCGATTTGTTTGGTTGTCTCAACTACGAGGTCCTCAGGTAGCTTGGTCATCTCGTCGTAGTTCTTCTTGGAGAGGTGGACGTTCCTCTGCTGCTGTTGGTCGAGGGTTGCCTGGTCGGTGTGGGTGTTTATCTGGTTGATGAGGTTGCCGATCTCGGGGTCGGTCTGCATCCTGTGGAATATCTTCTGGAGGAGGGCGAGCTGTTGGCTCCTGAGGTTGACTGCCCTGGGGGGCATCTTGGTCTCCATGTCCCAGTAGAGGATGGCCCCGGCGGATTCTGCTATGAAGAGTTCTCGGTTCTTCTCCATGAGGGTGGTGTAGGCCTCTTGGAGGGTTGTTGGTGTGGTCATCGTTGGTGTATCTGGGGGGTTGGTTGTTTATAGTCTTGGCGGAGTAGGTTTATTTATCTGGTTTGGGGGTTGTATGTGGGGGCTCGTGGTCTAGTCTGGATAGGACATCAGCCTGCGAAGCTGGGGATCGTGGGTTCGAATCCCACCGGGCCCGCCATTTACTGAACCTAGCCCTCTACTTTCTCTTACGATACAGATGATTACCTTCTATCTCATGAACGTATTCGAAGCCCAGCTCGATAAGTTCACAAGCTCCATCCACCGACGTCGCTACCTTTGATATGAAATCATCATTTTGGTTTGTGAATATCGCAGCTTCTAAC
>CAYONH010000093.1:0-7187 GCA_964405275.1 uncultured Candidatus Bathyarchaeia archaeon
CATACCAGGACTGCGATTGAGATGGCCAGGTTATTCACGGGTGTAGAATTCGGTGTTGACGTTGAATCAGGGGGGAGGACGCGAATCAGCTGTGATGGTATCGGCCTCAAGAATAGGTGGGTTTGAGGTTTTATATGACCCTGCTTAGTTCTATCCCTGTATTTCATCGAGGGAACTGAGGCACTGGGGTTCAGTCTTGATACGTCTCTCATTCGACAGGGGTAGCGTGGTATCAGAGGGTGGGCCCGTTCCCTACGGAAAATTAGACGCAAGATCTGGCACATACAGGGCACCCGCATTCCGTTACCGGCTGATTGTGGAGCACCTGGAGAGAGAGGGGGTCGCCTTCAGCGATGAGGTGTTTACGAAGGGATCAGGGCTTAAATTATCCTCAAGCATTGTCCTGAGGGATTATCAGGAAGAGGCTCTAGAGGCCTGGAGGAATGAGGGGCACAGGGGAGTCGTGGTCCTCCCCACTGGTGCCGGTAAGACCGTGGTCGCCATCAAGGCCATTGAGAGCCTGGAGGAGCCTACATTAATTGTCGTGCCCACGCTTGTCCTGGTGGAGCAGTGGAGGGCTCGCCTCGAGGAGGAGTTCGGGGTTGAGGTGGGCGTTGTCGGCGGTGGGGCCAGAGAGGTCAGGCCTCTCACAGTGATCACATACGACTCCGCGGTCCTTAGGTCCGAGGAGCTGGGCAACCGTTTCGGTTTGCTCGTGTTTGACGAGGTCCACCATCTCCCAGCGGCGAGCTACAGGAGGATAGGCACGTTGTATGCTGCGCCATACCGCATGGGGTTGACGGCGACTCTCTCCAGAGAGGATGGGGCTCATGTCTCTCTCATGGAGTATGTGGGCAGGGTCGTATACGAGATGGAGGTCGACGAGCTCGCGGGTGTGCATCTCGCTGACTACTCCGTTGAGACGATTCACGTGCCTCTCACCCCCGAGGAGCAGAGGGAGTATGACAGTGGCTTCTCCATCTACAGGGGGTATCTCCAGAGCAGGGGGATCAGGATCAGGAGCGCACGGGATTATCAGAGGTTCGTCATGAGGAGCGGGAGAGACCCGGAGGCGAGGAGGGCTCTCCTAGCAAGGAATCGAGCCATGGATCTAGCCATGAACTCGTCAGCCAAGGTGGACTACCTGAAGCAAATTCTTCTTACCCATCCAGATGACAAGGCCCTCGTGTTTACACGCCATAACAAGCTGGTTTACCGGATTAGCAAGGAGATGCTGATACCCGCCATCACCCATCAGACTCCGAGCAGGGAGCGGGAGGAGACCCTGGTCCGGTTCAAGTCCGGAGTCTACAGGCGGATTGTGACGAGTCAGGTCCTTGATGAGGGTGTGGACGTTCCGGATGCCTCTCTAGCTGTCGTATTGAGTGGGACCGGGAGCAGCCGTCAGTTCATTCAGCGGCTTGGTCGTGTGCTGAGGAAGGGGGAGGGGAAGCAGGCGAGGATGGTGGAGCTCGTCTCCAAGGGGACGGCTGAGACCCGAGTAAGCAGGAGGCGTAGGGGCCAGTGATCCTGCCGTCAGAGGTCGTCAGGGTGCGCCGGCGTAAAGGGGTAATCAAGCCGGTCTACGCCTCCGAGACCGATGTGAGCCTGACGAAGACACTCGTCTCCGTCTTCGAGGAGCACGTCGGACGGACCCGTGGGGAGCTGAAGGAGGCTCTCAGTGGCTGCGAGATGCTGGGCTTCGACTACAAGCTGGTCAGGGGGCTCTCGTCGGTGCTGGAGGAACGCTGTGTCTTCGGGAGCCGTGGTGTCATTGATCCCTCTCGGGTCAGGAGGTCGGTCTTCGAGGAGGCGGGGAGGCGGATAGTAGTCTCTGATGAGGATCGGAGAGGAATTCTTGGAGCAGCGTCATTCCGACTGGGTGTCTCAGCCTATGATCTCGAGAGGAGCCTGTATGCCGATCTCCAGGCTGAGCAGGAGCTGCAGGAGTTCCAACCAGTCACCCCCATTGACCTGCTGAAGGGGTATAATTTCAGCCTCCTCGTCACCCTACTGGCGCATGCGAGGCATCTTGAGGTTATCTACGAAAACGATAATCCCGCTGTGCGTGAGCTGTGCTCCGGTTTGGGGAAATGTAATTTCTCCGAGGGACGAGGTTCCTCTAAGGTGTCCGTTGAGCTGCCGGCGAGGCTCTCAGGTTACCGGGCGTCGCATCTCCATGACCTTCTCGTCATTTTCCTGGGGACTAAGCGGTGGAGTCTGAAAGCCGAGGTCGTGTATCCTTCACGTTCTAAGAAGTTTCATACGTTTGAGGAACGTAGCGAGAACGGGGAGATGATTAGCCCCCTTCAGGCCAAGGAGGAGCCCTTGGTTGAGCCATCAACACGCCGGTCGCCCCGGGTTCGCGTCCGGAGTGAGGTCATTGACGTGCAGAGGACGGCTGAGAGGCTTGGTGTGACGGAGGAGGAGGTGAGGGGTATGGTTGGGGGCAGGGGCTACGTCGACCTCGGGGGGGTGCTGGTCGCCGGGGGGAAGCTCCGCGAGGTTAAAGAGGCTCTCTCCGGTCTCTCCGACATGAGGTTCGGGGAGATCCGTCGGGTCCTGAGGGGGCTGGGTGTCAAAGAGCCAGTGCCCCTCCTCGAGGCGCTGGGGTACGTGGTGGAGTGGAACCGGGACAGGGATGAGAGCCTCGTCTACAGGATCTAGGCTGTTTTAGGGCTCTCTGTCCTTTGCTAAACCTTAATATCTTGCCTATCTTTATTCGTGTTACGTGATCTGAGATGGGCTATCAAAGTATTCAGGGAGCCACTGTCGTGGGACTCGTCTGCAGCGACGGCGTGGTCCTGGCCGCCGAGAAGCGGGTGAGCTGGGGCCGGATGGTGATGAGCAGGTCCGGGAAGAAGGTGTTCGGTGTGACGCCGACGATGGGCCTGGCCTTTGCTGGTCTGGTGTCGGATATGCAGGCGTTGACGAGGGAGGCGAAGGCCTACGCTAATCTCTACAAGTTGGAGAAGAATCGGGCTATCTCCGTGAAGGCGATGGCGAAGCTCATCTCGAATCTGCTGTTTAACAGGCGTATGATGCCGTTGCTGATGGAGACGTTGGTGGGCGGGGTGGACGAGGATGGGCCCACCATCTACTCGATGGATCCCGTGGGGAGCCTGATCCCTGATAAGTTCATCACGGCGGGTTCGGGGGCTCCCATCGCGATGGGGGTTCTGGAGGCGAGGTACTCGGAGGAGATGGATCTGGAGGCCGGGGCGGAGCTGGCGCTGAGCGCTATTCGTTCCGCGGTGGCCAGGGACGTGGTCTCCGGTGACGGCGTGGACATGCTGGTCATCAGGGCCGACGGGACCGAGGAGAGGTCCTTCCCGATGCGGAGCTAGCCTCGTTCCATTTACTCGGCGCGTGCGGCTGGCATAGGATAAGCGTTCCGAGTCATAGGGTCACAGTTCTGTGCTGTTTCGGAACCTGTTGGCGTCGTTTTCCGTTTCCTTTTACGGCAAGGAGGGTTATTCTGTGTCTCGCGCGCGCATAGTCTGGCAGTAGGCTTATCTGTAATGTTAAAATAGGATTTCTAGTATCTTCGTAATTAGACTGGTAGTCGATTTGAGAGTCTCCTTTGTGAATCCCAGCCCTAATGCTGAGATTAAGGATCGGATCAAGGGCGAGGCCTCCTGGCCTCCTCTGGGTCTCCTCTACATGGCGACCACGCTCAATGAGCGGGGTGTCGAGGCCTCCATCCTCGATCAGCCGGCCAAGGGTTACTCCATCGAGGAGACCGTGGACTGGATCCTGCGGGAGGAGCCTGATGTGGTGGGCTTCTCGGGGCTCTCCATGTCGGGCAGGAACGCGGCCCTGACGAGCGTGGAGGTGAAGAGGCGGAACCCGGATATCACGGTCGTCTTCGGTGGCCTGTACGCCACATTCAACTCCGAGAGGGTCATGTCCAAATACCCCTCGGTGGACGTCATCGTGAGGGGGGAGGGGGAGGCGACCATCGTCGAACTCGTGGATGTCTTGGAGTCGGGTGGGCCCCTCAAGGATGTTAGGGGGATCACGTACAGGGACGGGGAGTCTCTTGTGTCCACGCCTGATAGGCCTCTCATTGAGGATCTGGACTCGCTGCCCTTTCCGGATCGGAGCCTGCTTGATGATGAGTATCACTCCGAGATCAGCGGGGCGAACATCGCTGTGAATAAGTTCACGAGCGTCGTCTCCTCCAGGGGCTGTGCCTTCAGTTGTAGGTTCTGCTGCTGTACGAAGTTTGGCAGGGGGCGTTGGAGGGCCAGGTCCGTGGATAATACCCTTGAGGAGCTTCATTACCTGGCGTCTGAGGGCTATGAGCAGTTCATATTCGTCGATGACTGCTTCACGCTCAACCCGAAGAGGGCGATCGAGATCTGCAGCAGGATGAGGAAGGAGGGCCTCGACTTCGAGTGGATCTGCGAGGGGAGGGTGGACAGCAGCTCGTACGAGATGATGAGTGAGATCTCCCGGGCCGGCTGCAAGATTCTGTATCTGGGTATCGAGAGCGCGAACCAGCGGATCCTAGACTATTACAACAAGATGACCACCCCCCAGCAATCAGAGGATGCCGTGAGGTCTGCGAGGAAGGCCGGAATGGACCTCATCATGGGCACGTTCATCGTGGGTGGGCCTGATGAGACCAGGGAGGAGATCCAGAATACCCTGGACTTCGCGAAGAAGCTTGACATAGACATCCCGCAGTTCAACATACTGGGCATCCATCCGGGGATGGATCTCTGGGATGAGCTCCAGTCGAAGGGGTACGTCGACGAGGAGAGGTACTGGGAGACGGGGGTTGGGGTCTCGAGGATCTGTCCCACCGCCGTGCCGTTTGAGGAGATCGTGGAGATGATCACCGCGGCGGTGAAGAGCTTCACGTTCAGACCGGGTTTCCTGTTGCGGGGCCTGGGGAGGACTCTCGCGAGCTCCTATCGGAGGGGGGTCGTGTGGAACAACCTGGGTAACTGGAGGGATGTCCTGGAGACCTTCCGGAATCCCATGGGCTGAGGTCTCCGGCTTTTTACGTGTGGGCTTTGGTTAAGATTTAAATCTGGGGTTCATGGATGTGTGTATAGCATCCGTGCTCCTGTCGTCTAGTCCGGTCAAGGATTCTGGCCTCTCGAGTCAGAGATCCCGGGTTCGAATCCCGGCGGGAGCACCATTCTTCTGAGCATAAGAGGATTCAAGGATTGTTGTATGTCATCAGTGTATGTAGGTCTTATAGAGGGAGAAATGTATACCCTAGGGATATAATTGCATAAACCCAAGAAGGAGGTCTATAGGCGTTTTTCTCTAGGCTGAGGCTCCCGGAGGTCTTCGACAGGGACCTGACTCTCCTAACTATCTCCATGTCCTTTAGGAGGATTGACATGGGCTTCCTTCAGGTCGTGAGGTCTATCTACTTCGCTCTCTTAGGGTTCAGCCCAGTCGAGATCGGCCTCCTCCTCTCTTTCGCCACGTTCATCAGCGCCGTCCATCACATCCTCTTTGGGTACCTCTCCGACAGGTTCGGCAGGAAGCCCTTCCTCGTCCTCGGCAGCATTTTTGCCACGGCTAGGCTCGTCATCTTCGCAACCAGGTCAGACTTCTGGATGCTCGTTCTCGGTCAGGGTATAGGCGCAATGGGGGAGGGAGCCGGGGCAGGTCAGCCCGTCGTATCTGGGTACATCACAGATAAAACAGAGATCAGGCACAGGGCCTCAGTCTTCAGCACCTTTGCCGTCACCAACGCCCTGGCGACCACAGTCGGCTCACTCATGGCCGGGCTACCCGCCATATTCCAGAGGAGCTACAACTTTGACGTCATCGGGGCCCACTCAGTCCTTTTCTGGATCGGAGCCCTCGGCAATATCATATCCCTCGCAATCCTGCTAATGCTCAGGGACGTAAAATCTATCCACGTGAAGGATAATACCGAGGAAGCCCCAAGAAGGCGTTCCTGGGGGGTCATCATGAAGTTCTCCCTGGTCCGCTCCACGAGCGGCCTAGGCCAGGGCCTCATAGACTCACTGATGCCCCTCTACTTCTTCATCAACTTCGGCCTGGGAGGCGAGTTCCTGGGACCAATCTACGCCGGCGCTAGGTTCATCTCTATGTTCAGCTATTCTTTAATCCCCAGGATCGTCGAGAGGTTCGGCGATGTGCAGACCCTCGTTGTTTCCCGGCTCATCACCGCCGTTCTCACAGTCGGCTTCGCTTTGAGCACTCGGCAGCCCGTCTCAGTGGCCCTCCTCATCGCCCTAAGGGTCGTCATGCTCTTCTCAATGCCCATCCGCCAGGTCTTCGCCACAGGCATAGTGAGCCCAGGGGAGACCGCTACCGCAATCGGTGTGAGCAACTTCGCCCGCATGGGACTGAGGACCGTCGCCCCCACAGCCGCGGGATACATGTTCGAGGCCGTGAGCCTCGCCTCCCCATTCCTCGCTGGCTCAGTATTCCTCGTGGTTAACGCTCTTCTCTACAGATCCTTCTTCCAAGTGAAGGCCAAAGACTAGGAAAAAATCTTGAGGATAATCCGAACAAGGATGGTATATTTGCTCTCAAAGGAGAGTGACGGTGACCTCCTCTCCCTCCTCGACGACGTCGAGGTTCACCGGCAGGATGATGTACCCATCGGCGTTGGCCATGCTCGTGATGTCCCCAGACTTCTTGAACACCGGGTAGGCCACACCGTCCTCCACCGCCACGGTGAGGAACTGCTCCCTCCCCGACGATGAGACGATCCTCTTCCCCATCCTCGCGGTCACTGTTCGCGGCTCAGACGGGGGAGCCCCCGCGAGCTTCAGGAGGGCCGGGGCCAGGAAGATGTAGGCGTTGCTCAGGCAGGAGGTGGGATACCCGGGCATGCCGAAGATCGCCGTCCCCTCGACCCGGCCGAAGAGCGTGGGCTTACCGGGCTTCACCTGCAGCCCGTGGAACAGCAGCTCCCCCAACCCCTCCACGGTCTCGGCGAAGAGGTCCCTCGTCCCCACGGAGCTCCCCCCGGAGAAGACCCCCAGGTCGTACCCGGAAGCCTCCCGCACAGCCGACTCGATGGCTTCCCTGTCGTCGACCACTATCCCCTTCCTGACCGGGATGCATCCGTTGCGCGAGATCACCGTGGAGAGGGTGTACGAGTTCACGTCGTAGATCTGGCCCGGCTCGAGGTCCACCCCGAGGGGCCTGATCTCCGACCCCGTGGAGTAGATGGCGACCTT
>CAYONH010000094.1:0-5912 GCA_964405275.1 uncultured Candidatus Bathyarchaeia archaeon
CTCGAAGTGAGATCTCGAGGCATCTAACCACATATTCGGTTTCAATGGGTTGTTCCTTGCTCTTCCCTTTGTGCATGACGGATGGCAAGCTTTCTAGTGTAGAACTTGATTCCCCTATATGCTAGTTCAATGACCCTTTCTCGCCTACGTGAGCGCAGAATATGTGTGCTGTGAAGGATGAGCCATGTTAAGTAACAATAATTTTCTTAAATAACGCTAGGTTTTCCTTAATTCGGCTTCGTTGACTCTTTCAATCATCGTTAGGGTTGACCGGACTTTTTTCATGGATCTAATTCTTTTCTGAATAACCTCTTTTAGATAATTCAAGTCATCTGTTTCAATGTCGATAATGAGATCGTAGGCTCCATGCAACGTGTAGGCGTCTCTAACCTCGGGTATCGTTTTTATAATTTTACAAACCTCTCGTTCGCACCCTATATCCGTAGTTAGGAGAACATAGGCTTTAGTCAATAGCTATGCCTCCCCGTAATATGGAATCAACTTTTCTCATCTTAAGGAGAATCGAATTCATCCTCCCCCTGCATCTGTTCTAAGTGTTCTCTGAGACGCTCTTCTATGCGTGAAACCCCGATGATATCCGTCTGAAATGTATGGTGTTCACTAGATTCTTCGGCGATGTCAAAGACTCGATCATCTGAGTGAATGATCTTACCTACCTGGTTGTACGGTAGATCTAGGTCATTTTTCACAGCTTTAGAGGACAGGCCTTTTTCATGAACGAATTTAGCCCTCTGTTTAGAGATTAAGAGATATCCAAATCTCCCGTCCAGAACTCCTTCGCATGACCTCCATATTTTGACTTCATTCCCAACGTTACTTTGTGCTTCCTCACGCCATCTCGGAGCCGTTACCGCCACACCTATATTAGGCTAGGCTAAAACGTTCATAAATACGTTTCTTCAATATGATGTATACTAACATATGCTCTCCGGCGCTAAACAAGTTGAATATCTCACCTTTTCTCTAGCTTTTTACCCGTAAAAGATATACGTCTTAGTCTAGCCTAAGAAGAAGAGATTGGTTGTCTCGTTCATCAGGGAGCTCAGAGCGGTCTGGCGACGACAGCACCTCAACTGGAGGACAGTGGTAACAAGAGCGGTCTTCAACCGTTTCTTCAACCAGATGATAACACAGTACTCCAACATCTACATCAGGGCCCTCGGGGCTTCACCCATCGAGCTAGGGGCCGTCAACAGCGCATCGGGCCTGGGCACCACGATGGTCTCGCTTCCCCTCGGCTACATGCAGGACAGGTACAGCGTCCGGAAGATCTACCTCGCGGGCGTTGCGCTAGCGGTCTTCGTGCCTCTACTCTACGCGCTGGCGTTCAAATGGGAGTATATAGCCGTCGCGATACTCCTCTCCGGTCTCACAGCTAGACTGGCTTCATGCGTCATCATATGTGACCTCTCCCTCCCCAACGAGGACAGGGCTACTGGTAAGGCCTTATGCGAGGGCATAGGCGCCCTTCCGGGGCTTCTTGCCCCCACCGCTGCTGCTGTCATCATCACGTGGTTTGGGGGGCTAACCGCGGAAGGGATACGCCCTCTCTTCTGGATCCAGTTCGTGGTGCAGATAGTCCTATTCCTCTTTGTCGCGCTGAAGCTGAGTGAGGTCGAGAGGCCTAAGCTGGAGCCTAAAAGGTTCGACCCCGTCGGAGACTTCAGGGAGGTGTTCAGGAGAGGGTCTTCGACGAAGAGGTGGCTCCTCTTCCTCTCCCTGAACATGTTCTCGAGCGGGTTGATGGTCCCCTACAGGTACCCGTATGCCAACGAGATCAAGGGTGCGAACCAGTTCATCATAGGGGGCATCGCCACCGCCACGGTCCTGACCGAGGCCATCTTCGCCACGCCGATGGGCAGGATGGCGGACCGCATCGGGAGGAAGAAGCTCTTCTTCATGCTTTTACCCCTCTCCTGCCTCTCGAACATCATCTACATACTGGCTCCCTCCCCAGAGTGGCTGCTCCTAGCTGGACTCCTAGCAGGATTCCGGATGGTCGCCATGTTCACCTACGGATCCATGACGCCCGAGTTAGTCCCCAGGGATTGCATAGGCAGGTGGAGGGGCCTGATAGGCTTATGTACAGGCCTCGTCTCGATTCCCGCCCCTATAATAGGGGGCTTCATTTGGGAGAACCTGGGGCCTGAGTGGGTTTTCATTTTCCCCATCATCATAGACTTATTCCTGCGGGTCCCCCTGCTCTACTCGGTACCAGAGACACTCCACAACTCGAGGATGGACAACATCCCAGAGACGGCTTAGGACAGTGAAAACACATATTAGGTTAGCTTAACATTCAAGTTGATTCACACATGGTAAAAATCGGCGTGATGATCTGCGACAGGAACCGGAAGTGCACCGGCAACAAGTGCTTCAAGTCGATCCTGGAGCGCGACGGCGTCTTCTCCGAGTACCCCCCGGATGAGCCCATCGAGGTGGTGGGCTGGATGGCATGCGGCGGCTGCCCGGGAGAGAGGCTTGAGTTCGCCCCCGCCGACATGAAGAAATACGGTGCCGAGGTCATCTACCTCGCCTCCTGCTACCTGGCGGGATACCCCGTCTGCCCCTACATCAGGGACCACAAGACCTACATAGAGAACGTCGTGGGGCTCCCGGTGGTCGTCGGCACCCACCCCATGCCCCAGAACTACATCGACGCCCACGGTAAGGCGGGGGACTGGGACAGGGACGACGCACGGGAGTTCCTCAAGAACGTCATGGGTGACCCGGAGAAGGCCCGCAAGTACGACTCCACGAACCCAAACTTCCTCAAAGAGTGACGACGCTCTCCCCTTTTTATACCCTCTCTATCTAACTGGAAGCAGGTGTAGGAATGAGTGATACGCGATGTCGGAGATAACCTATAGGCCCATCGGCGTGATCCGCACCCCCTTCAAGGAGGTCAAGGGCACCCCGATCCAGCCCACGGGAGCGGTGGGCGTCAAGGGGAGCGTCCACATCGAACCCGAGTACGGGAAGGGACTAAAGGACATCGAGGGCTTCTCCCACCTCATACTGCTTTACCACTTCCACCTGACCGAGGGATACTCCCTCCAGGTCCAACCCTACATGGACAAGGAGAGACGGGGCATGTTCGCCACGAGGATCCCGGGGAGGCCCAACCCCATCGGGCTCTCCATAGTGCGCCTCGTCGGCGTCGACGGCTGCACCCTCCACGTGGAGGACGTGGACATCATCGACGGAACCCCCCTCCTGGACATCAAGCCATATGTTCCGGACTTCGACATGAGGGAGACGGATAAAATTGGGTGGCTGGCCGGGAGGTCGCGCAACGTCCGGCACACCAAGTCAGATGGCAGGCTGAAATAGTCCCTGTCGTCTAGATTAGGATTGAGGCCAGCCTCTCCCACATCTTCTTTATTGCCTCCGATGAGGGGGAATCCGGCGCGTACTCCACGACGGGACGGCCGGCCACCATGGATTTGGTGACCTCGGGGTCGAAGGGGACCAGCCCCACCACCTCGATGCCTTCTCCGTCGCAGAACTTCTCGATGGCGGCGGTGTTCTCGTCGTTGAGGTCGTGCTTGTTGACGCAGACAAGAGACTCCACCTTGAAGTGGTCCAGGAGCTGGAGAGCCCGTTCGAGGTCGTGGATCCCCGAGAGGGTCGGCTCGACCACCACGAGGCCGTAGTCGATATCGGCTAGGGAGGCGATGACCGGGCAACCGATGCCAGGCGGGCCGTCCACCAAAACGAGTTTGTGTCCCCCGTCCTCGGCCAGCTTCTTGGCGTTCTGCCTGACGAGAGTTACAAGCTTCCCCGAGTTCTCCATCCCGGGTATAAGGTCGGCGTGGCTCATGGGGCCGTACCTGGTCTCCGAGATGTAGGCGTAGCCGCAGATCCGTTCCACGAAGTCGATGGCCTGCACCGGGCAGATCTGGACGCAGACCTTGCAACCCTCGCAGTGGACAGGGTCGACATTGAAGTCGTGTATGGCGTTGAACCGGCATTTCTCCTCGCAGAGGCCGCACTGGGTGCACCTCTCGGGGTCGATGACGGCGAGGTTGAGCCCCTTGAACGTGATGGTCTCCTTGACCTCGGGCTTCAGGAGCAGGTGGAGGTTGGAGGCGTCGACGTCGCAGTCGGCGAAAACGGCGTTGCTTGAGAGGGCCGCGAAGGAGGCCGTGAATGTGGTCTTGCCCGTCCCGCCCTTTCCGCTGAGGATTGTCATCTTTTTCATGGGGTCATCTCCTTTATCTTCTCCACAAGATCTCTGAACCTCTGCTTCCACTCGGGCATGACCTCCACGAAGGGGACGCCCCTGGAGTAGAGCTCGGCTATCCTGCGGTCGAAGGGGATCTCCATCATTATGGGGATGCCCTGCTCCTCGCAGAAGTCGTAGACCCCCCTGTCCCCGATGCCGGCGAAATTCACGACGACGCCCATAGGTACACCGAGGATCTGGACCACCTCGACCGCGATCTGGAGGTCGTGGAGCCCGAATGGTGTTGGCTCAGTCACAAGCAGGCAGAAGTCGACGCCGTGGACTGTCTCCACCAGGGGGCAGGCGGAGCCTGGCGCCGAGTCGATGATCACCATGGCACCCTCGTCGATGTGTTCCTTGACGGCCGCTATGATGGGGACCGCCAGAGCCTCGCCCACGTTGATCTCCCCGTAGACGAGGTCAATCTTCCCAGCCCTACCCTTGAGGATCCTGCCTATCTGCCTCGGCTCCTCGACTATTGCGTCCCTGGGGCAGACGATGCTGCACCCTCCGCAGCTGTGGCACAGCTCCGGGAACACCATGGCGGTCTCCCCCGCCACGAAGAGGGCGTTGAACTGGCAGAACCTGGCGCACTCGCCGCAGTAGTCGCACCTCTCCTCAAGTATCTTGGGCACCTGAAGCTCCACGGGGAAGGTATCCTCCATCGTGGGCTTGAGCAGTATATGGACGTTGGGCTCCTCGACATCGCAGTCCAGGACCTGAACCCTATCCAGGGATAGGGCGAGGTTCACGGCAACGGATGTCTTCCCCGTGCCCCCCTTCCCGCTGGCGACAGCGATCTTCACGGCTGACCCCACATGGACTCGTTTTCAGTGCTCGTGGAGGCAACCCTCGGTGAGCTCTTTCAGCTCTCCTTTCACGAAGAGGTCGATGTTCTCGGCGGTCGATGCGCCTGTTGCCTGCAGCACGGCGATGTTCAAGTCCTGGAACATGGAGATGGCCCTGCCTCCCATCCCGAGCACGATCATTACCTCGGTGCCCAGCTTGCCCATCCTCTCCGGTGGAAGGCCCACACCTCCGAAGTGCTCACTGTCGTTTGGGACGACCCCTCGGTCGACTACCTTGCCGTCCTTGACCTCGAACCAGGCGTAGTGGGGGACTCTCCCAAAGTGCTGGCCTATTGACTCGCCCTTTTCATCCAATGCTGGAAAAACGATCTTTACCATCTTATTTTCCTCATTTCTCTATTGTTTCACCCTCAATTATACGTATCCTTAGAGCTGCCTTCGCCTGCCGCCGCCTCCGCCCCTTCCCCTGGTGCCGAAGTGTCCTCCGACGCTGGGGCCGCTTGTAGATTCGTAATCCCCCGAGCTGAAACGCTTGACGGCGTCTCCGACCGCTCCTGAGACTCCCGTGACGATCTTTATCCCAGAAGCTGACAGGGCTGAATACGCGTTAGGGCCTACGTTCCCGGTCAGGACCACTTTCACGCCCATCGAGGCTACGAGCTGGGCCGCGGCGATTCCGGCGCCGTGGGCTGAGCCTACAGCCGTGTTGGGGACGACCTTGAACTCCATTGTCTCGGTGTCCACTATTAGGTACTGGGGACACCTCCCGAATTGGGGCTCCACAGGGCCTGACAGGTCATTACCTGATGTTGTTACAGCTACCTTCATTACAGTTTCACCTTCTCCTCTATCTT
>CAYONH010000094.1:6012-7173 GCA_964405275.1 uncultured Candidatus Bathyarchaeia archaeon
CCGCTGATGATGGCGATCTTGTGCTTTATCTTGCCCATCCTCAGCTTGATGAGCTCTTTCTCTTGCTCCCTCTGCTCCCAGGGGTTGGCTGTCTCCTGTTTCTCTGTCAACTCAAGAACACTCTTTTTAGGCCAGGTTAAATCTCATATGCTGAAGTTTATAAGCGTATAAACTTATCTCCTGAAAGCTGTCCGGGCGCGCTCGCCTTTTAAACGTAACTATATAGTACTGGACATTTATAGTCTGACTCTGGAAATGAAGATTACCGCAGTCATTCCCGCACACAATGAAGAAGAATCTATCACCGAGATCGTGGAGAGGACCCTCAAGTACGTGGACGAAGTCGTTGTAGTCGACGACGGGGGGACCGATAAAACCTCAGAGAGGGCTACCGAAGCTGGCGCAAGAGTGATCAGAGAACATGTTAACAGAGGAGTCCTCCATGCAACTCAGAGAGGCTTAGCTGAGGCCACCGGAGATGTCATTGTAACCCTTGATGCCGATGGACAACATAGCCCTGAGGAAATACCCCCGCTCATCAAACCAATCCTGGATGAAGCGGCGGATCTGGTAATGGGAAAACGTCCAACGAGCCCCATTTTCAGCGAGAGGGTCTTCACAGCGCTCACAAATTTAAAGGTACCATGTGGGGACGCCTGCACAGGCTTCAGAGCCATTAGGAGAGACATTGCCCAAAAGATGGATCTCCATGGCTCATGTCTCTGTGGGACCTTTGTCCTAGAGGGTGCCAGAGTGGGGGCTCGAGTGGCAAGTGTACCAGTCTCCATTACGGAACGTCAACACGGCGATAGAAGAGTCAACACAGAGCACATAAAGCAATTTTTCTGGGTGCTCTACGATATACTCCGCATTTAAATGATACCTAGGAGCGTTGCCCTCTTGACTCACATCTCTGGATTATACCTAACGCCAGACATTCCATTGTATTAAGCAAGCATGTCAAGGCTACCAAGAAAGTGGCATTTGATTTCCTCACAGATAAATGGAGACACATTGATGCTCGTTGAGAAGTCCTTCGACACTGGAGAGGTGGTACCAGAGGATGCTCCGGGAGCTCGACGACCTCCCCTCGAAGCTCGACGAGATGGGGCAGAGATGCCTCCGGACCTCATGAAATCAGAATGTAGGCTCAGGCTCTCC
>CAYONH010000095.1:0-4974 GCA_964405275.1 uncultured Candidatus Bathyarchaeia archaeon
CGTTGGGGGGCATCCAGTACTGCTTCACGTGGTCGGACTCGTGGGTCTCCTCCAGCCCCAGGATGTCCCCGTAGAACTCCCTCGCCTTCTCCAGGTTCTTGTGGTAGATGAAGATCTTGAACGTGTCGAACTCGGGGTAGCCTTCGTCAGTCATCTACGGGGTCCTCCTTCCATAGGCGTGGGTGATGGTAGCCGCTGTACAGGGTCGCGAAGGGGTTGTGCCCCGTAAGCCTGTCCTTAACGATGAGGGTGGTCACGGGCGCCTCCGAGTGCTTGATGAATTGGATGTCGTGGCCGATGCAGAGGCCCACTATGATGTTGAGGTCGGTGGACTCCGAGTTGAGCACCTCGGCCTGGACGATGGGGTTGCACCCAGCCTCGAAGCCTTCGGGGTCGCCGCGCAGGGCTGATATCTTGTCCTCTCCAGCTATACCCCACTCCGACTTGTCGACGCTCCCGCACTTGCAGCAGACGGAGTAGACCTCAAGTCCCGCTCCCTCAAGTATCTCAACGACCTTTCTGGCCTCGTCTCCGAGCCCCACGCAGAAGGCGACGCCGAGTTTCTTCCACCCCATCATCTCGGTGAACTTAATTATCTCCAGCAGCCTGGGACGGACCGCCATCACTCGGCCCCTTATCTTCTGGTAGGCCCTCTGCTCCGTTACGGTGGAGTTGTAGTAGAGCCGCTTCTCGGCCTCGTCGTACTTCTCCATCGCGGCCTCTATGACCTCCTGCTTGTGCTTCATGGGGCAGAACCCGGGGAGTTCCTCTTTCGTCCAGTTCTCCCTGTAGCAAATCCTGTCAACGCACTTGGCGCACTGGGGGACAATCAACCTCGAATCCTCTGTCCAAGGTGGTCCCATACATTATTCATATGTTATGGTAAGAAACGAGATGAGAATCTCAAATCCTTTTTATCTCAAATCTCGGCTCTCTCGGGCTCCCTTATCATGGCGATGAACATTATCCCAAGCACCACCAAGGCGCCGGAGAGGATCAGCCAGGGGTAGCCGCTGTCGTAGCCGTAGAGGTAGCCGCTGATGAATGTGCCGACGGTCTGGAATGACCTCCCGAGGATGCCGCTCCCCCAGGCGCCCCTCATGAGCCAGATCCCCCCTCCACCGATGGAGGCGAGGACCCGGCCCCTCTGCTTCCGTGGGGTCATGTCGGCGAAGAGGCTCTGGAAGGCCGGGTTCAGGAACGCGTTGGTGAGGGTCGTGAAGGCGGCGAGGGCGACGACGTGGGTAAACGTGGTGCACCTGAGGAAGAGGAGGCTCTGGACCCCCCCAATCATTAGGCAGGCGCCCGCAATCCACTTCTTGGAGAACCTGTCCACGATGCTCCCGGCTGGGATACCCAGTACCACACTTACGACGCCTGAGACTAGCATCACGGTCCCCCACTGCTGCACGTTGAGGCCGACGACCTCGCTAGCGCGCACTATCCAGAATCCGCTAACCAGGGAGGCAAAGAAGACTCCCGTAGAGACCAGGAGGGAGAGGGTCCAGAGCTCCTTGGATACCTCCCCCAGGACACCGAGGACGCTCCTATAGGACTCCATGATGAGCCCCGGAATCTTACTTGGGGAGAAGTCGAGGGTCTTGGGGTTTTCCACGGTCTCCCTGAGGTATCTGAGCCTGAAGAGGGCTACGGCCGCAGCGATGAAGAACCCCCCGAGGTAGAGCCCCCGGATCGCCCGGTTTATCCCGTAGGTCTCTATGAGCCAGCCCCCTACGACGGGGGATGCGATGCCGAAGGCGCTGGGGATGGCCATCGTCGCCGCGAAGCCGACGCCCCTCTGCTCAGGGGGGATGGAGTCGGCGATTAGGGCCTGCCTGGCCGGGAAGTAGAATGTGACGATGTTCTGGATGAACATGCCGACTGCGAGCCACTGCCAGGTGGAGGTGAAGGCGGGGATGAGGAAGGCGGCGCCGTATGCGAAGGTCATGTAGGCGATGAGCTTGATGCGCCCCTGATAGTCGGCGATGTAGCCCCCAAGGGGGTAGAAGATGAGGGCGGCGAGGTTGCCTATGGCCATGATCTGCCCCACGGTCTGGTAGCTGCCGCCGAGGCTGAGGACGTAGAGGCTGAGGAAGGGCCAGATGATGTCGATGGTTGACCGCCAGACGCACTCGCAGACGGTCATCACGAGGATGTTGCCCCTCATGAAGCTGAACCACTTAGCCAACAGTAAACCTCAGAGATACCTTTCAAAGAAGAGCCGGGGCTATAAATTTAACCCACCTTATACACGCAACATAATTTTAACCGCCAAAGATATGAACATATTATGAGCCAACTGCTTTCAGAACAGGACGTTATCGACACAGCTCGATCCTCACTTAGAACGGAGCTCATTACAGCCGGTATTTACTCTAAGCTAGCAGAGATGCATTCGGGGAGCGACTATTCTGAGAAGCTAAAACATTTCGCCGAAGCGGAGAATGGTCATGCCACCTTCTGGTATGACTTCCTTGAGAGAAAGGGGATCGATGCTGACATCAACGTAAGCAGTCTTTGGGTCGCTATCCTCGCGTTCATATATGGGAAGTTGGGAACAGGGTTAACTCTCAAACTGCTTGAAGCGGGGGAGCGCAAGGCGATCAGAGAGTATTCCAGGCTGTTCAGATCGGACCACCTGCTGCCTCAAGAAAAGGAATCCGTCATGATGCTACTACTAGCTGAATTAGCTCATGAGGAGGAATTTCTTGAATACGAAGCCAGATTCAAATTTTTCATAAATAAAATCGCCACGATATTCACCCAGACAAGTGGAGGACTCGTCACCGTGATCTCGACAGCGATAGGATTGGCGGGAGTATACGATAACTCCTTGATGATCGGTGTAACCGGTTTGATAGTGGGGATTACCGGAGCCCTCAACACAGTTGTAGGGTTCTACTTTTTCGGTAGGACGGGGAGACTGATAAAGGAGGATATTCTCGACCGCATCAGGACGACCTGCGAATGCGCACCACACGCGTACCTGTTGCGTGTCGAGAAATACATGAAGAAGAGAGACTTCTCCGACGAGGTAGCTAAGATCATAGCTGAGGAGGCTAGAGAAAAGCAGCTAGTCGAGAAGATCATCGCAGAGGAAGAGTATGGCATTAAAGTGGGGGCTCTAGGTAACCCCATGGAGAGCGCCCTCTACGCTGGTCTATTCAAGGTAATCGGGACCGTCCTGCCATTGATCCCTTTCTTCGCTGGGCTGCCAGTGTCGACGGCTATCCCCATATCCGTCGTGATCACGTTGACGCTCCTTTCAGTAGCGGGAGCTTTAACCGCGATAGCCGCTGAGGTTGATGTCAAGAGTAAGGTGCTTGAGCTGACGACTGGAGGTGTAGTGCTATCAACGCTCACATACATATTAGGAAAATCAGCGTCATTGCTAATAGGCTACCTAAATATCGGTTAACTCGTGAACCTGCGCGCGCAGTGAAAGAGAAACAGAATAAGTGTGTGGGTATACTTTTCACCCCAATCACTTACATCGATAGTTTTCGCGCTACCTTGGAGAATCTGGATGCCATTTCAATTGGATCTCCAAGGTCTCCCTCATCCCGTTCCGCTCTAGGCGCCTTAGGATAATCTTCAGGGGCGTGTGCTTGGCTATCTTCCTCCTCTGTGTGGCTAACCTCAGTAGCAGCCTCGCCATGAGCATTGCGCCCTCCTGGAGGTTCCTGGGGTCCACCTTGTCAATGTAGTCGGCCGTGGTGTGCCCCCATCCCCTGCCCTGCACAAGCTGCCTCATGCTGGGCTCTTCATGCATGTATATAGCGGGCACCCCCTGCATCACGAAGGGCCAGTGGTCGCTGGCGGCGGACATCCCCGTGCTCACGCTTGTAGGGTAGGACACCTCCTCGAGGAACTCCTGGATCCACCCCTTCATCTCGGACGGCTGATACACAGTGAAGGCCGCATGCTTCATCCCTTCCTTGTAGGCCAGTCCCCCGAGCTCGAGGTTCACCATGATGGCGGTGTCCTTCATCTGCTCTAGGTGGTCCGCTACGTAGCAGGTGCTGCCCGTTACCCCGATCTCCTCGCAGCCGAAGAGGATGAACCGGATGCCCCGCTTGAACCTGCCCTCGTAGGGCTTCAGAACACGGGCCAGCTCCATGGTTACCGCCGTGCCGCTCAGATTGTCCATGGCGCCCTGGGCGATGTCGTGGCCGTCGTAGTGGCCCCCCACGACGATCCACTCGTCGGATCTGCCCGGGAGCTCCGCGACTATGTTTGCTGACTCGCTGTCCGGGACCACCTCGCTACCGTCGGTGAACTTCACCCTAAGGGGTTTGTCCCCGGCGAGGCGTCGCATGAGCGAGCCGGTCTCGAGGCTCACCCCGATGCCTGGTATCTCGCCGCCCATCCTGTAGCTAGGCCTGAGACTTCCCGTTGCCGCCAGCTGCCCCGGGTTGTGGTTCATGAAGATGAAGCCCACAGCCCCGTACTTCACGGCGTAGCCATACTTGGTACGCCGGTGCACCCGCTTCCCCGTTGGGCTTGTGGCGCTGCTACACAACACGATCTTGCCTTTGACCTCCTCTGGATCTACTGCCTCGAACTCCTCGGGGCTGCCCGTCCCCAGGTTGACCACGTCGGCCTCCACTGACCCGCCAGGACTCATGGCGAGGCTGATGGCGTGGAACTCCCTCTTCACCGGCTCGGTCATCTCTAGGGTCACTGGCCCCCGCCTCCACCCGTAGTAGTTGAAGGGGACGGCTCGGGCGTCCTCGTAGCCGTACTCCCTGAGTTTATCGACCATGTACTCCTGGGCCAGCCTCTCGCTGGGGGTCCCTGCGAACCTGCTTCCGATCTCATCCGCAAGGACAAGCATGTTCCCGTGGATCTCGCTCGTCTGCCAGATCTCGCCGATGAGGTCTCTCTCCGTCTTCAGGTATCGCTCAATTAGCATGCTATATCATCTGACATGGGAGAATCGTTGTATTAGCAGTTATGATCTCCCGTGTGCGC
>CAYONH010000095.1:5074-7150 GCA_964405275.1 uncultured Candidatus Bathyarchaeia archaeon
TCGATTAAGGCTAACAGTACTCCGTGCATGGCTTTGGGGTGTATGAATGCCCATCGGCTGCCATTAGGGTACTCAACCGGTTTCTCGGTCGTTAGCCTTACACCCTTCTTTTTCAACTCCTCCACCATGTCATCTAGATCAGTGACCTCGAGTCCAACATATTGAATCCCTTCACCCCGATTCTTTATGAAACCTGCAACTGGGCTGCTAGGTGCGTAGGGCTCCATCAATTCAAAAGTGTCTTCCCCAAGAGTGAGGTAACAGTTTTTGACGTGGTCGATGTTGCTTGTTCCTTCCCTAATTATCTCACCCTCCAAGAGACCCATGAAGGATTCCTTTGCCAGTCCGATGTCTTTTACTGCTATTCCGATGTAGGCTATCTTCTTAATCATCCTTGTTCGCCCTCCTCATGTTATACATTTTCGCGCGCGCAGTTAGTCTAATAGTCTGTATTTTTTATGTGGGTGTCTATTCTTGAATTCTTTGATGGCGTCTGTTCGTAATTCTGCCTCTATTTTTATGGTTATATATCTTGAGTCTAGGCTGGACCAGTATTCAAATTCATATGGTTTTATTGTTTATCCCCTTACCCGCATCTTATTCTCTATTAATAAAGTTGAGGTTTATGGTCGTTGCGCGCGCCCATGCAAAGCATGCATCATCATTTACCATCATCTAAATAAATAGAAACTTTTCGTACGCGCACGCAGTTATCGATCTCACATGAATTTCACATCGTCGATAGATTGACCCCTCGCGAACGATATTTCTTATATCAACCTGGCGACCTCCAAGAGTACAGAATGAACCCCATCATACTGGTACGCCACGGTCAGGCCGAGAGCAACGTCTCAAACCTAACAGGGGGCTGGTCGCAGACAGCTCTCACCGACCTGGGACGACATCAGGCACAGCTCGTGGCGGCACGCCTGAAACATGAGCTGGAGGGCATGAAGGTCGCCTCCTACTGCAGCGACCTGAAGAGGGCAGCTCAGACAGCGGAGATAATAGCCGAGGAGACAGGCTACAACATAGTCCCGGAAAAGGGGTTAAGGGAGTGTAACAACGGGGTCGCCGCGGGGAAGACCAAGGAGGAGGTCGAGGAATTCCTTGTTCCACCCACGCGACCCCTGCTTGACTGGAGGCAGTACCCCGGAGCGGAGACCTGGCGCGAGTTCTACCTACGAGTCTCCGAGTGCATGGAGAAGGTCACAGCGGAGACTGACAGACCGCTGCTCATCGTGACCCACGGAGGAACCATGATCAACGTCGTTGCCTGGTGGATCCGCATGCCCCTGGAGACCCTGTCAGATTTCACGTTGCGGACACACAACACGGGCATCACTATCCTCGTGGAGACGGAGTGGGGAGAGCGGGCCATCGAGAGACACAACGACGCGGCACACCTCCACCTTGAGGGCATGGCTGAGCCCTTCCCCATCTAGTGTGTGATGACGGAGTAAGTGAAGGACCGGGGTCTACTCTTATTACATACATCTTAGATCACCCTTCAGGACATGGTAGGTGAACTGGGTGAACGTAACTGAAGGGGTCAGCCTCGTCCCGGCGGTCGTGGACGACTCAGAGCTCCTCGCGGAGATCTCCAAGAGGGCCTTCGACACAGACGTTGACGTCGGCGCGCCGAGCACGGATGGTCCTCCGGGATACGACGCCCCCGACTTCCAGGCACGGGCCATGAACTGGGGTGATTATCACAAGATACTCCTCGACGAGGAGCTCGTGGGAGGCCTCATTTTGGGCGCAGGAAACGAGGGCCACAAGATCGTGGAGCGAATCTTCGTCGACCCCGACCACCACAGGAAGGGGATCGCCACCCGAGCCTTCGAGCTGATGTACGCTGAGTACTCCGACGTGAAGCTGTGGACTCTCGGGACCCCCGAGTGGAACGCTAGGACGAAGGCCTTCTACGAGAAGCTGGGCTACGTTCAGGTGGGATGGGACGACTCCGACCCGAACTGGCGGGGCTGCTGGTACGAGCGGGTGATGACCCCTGAGGACCCCTACGTCATGACGCCCATCGATCAGCTGAAGGAAGGGATGAAGAACGTGGACGTC
>CAYONH010000096.1:0-7148 GCA_964405275.1 uncultured Candidatus Bathyarchaeia archaeon
GATCTTGAGCTTACCTACAGAATCGAGAAGGAGCTCCGAATCGGGAACAGTCTGGAGTGCTACTATGACTCCCTTCGTGAGGGATTGGGGCCCACGGGCTCCGAATACTGGTGGTACACCCCGTCAGAGAGCGTCTGGCAGATAGAAGTAGATTTCGCGGCCAATCTGGCTCAACACGATCTCTGGCGTATCTGTTGGCCGGACTTCGAGACGGATTATGAAGCGGTCGTTGGAGAGTATAGCTATGAGACAGCGTATGGGACTCTGTCAGCTATTATCGGTCACATCGATTTTTCGAGCATCGACAGTAGCATTGACAAGATTTCAAAGGTCCTCGACTTTCTCTCCGAGCACATCCATTACGAGTACGACGTCAACGACGTCTTCCTCGCCCCCGTTGAGACACTTGGCTTCAAGTCAGGGGACTGCGATGACTACTCGATTCTGGCGTCGGCTCTCCTGGAGTGCGTGGAGGTGGAGTCCGCCATCGGTTTCTTCAGAAATGATCTGGACCAGTATCACGCAATGGTCCTCGTCCACCTCGATGACATTGGAGATTACGGGTTTTACTACTACGATGATCTAACGGGATTTGGTCTAACTGAAGGAAGGTGGATCATAATTGAACCACAGACGACGATCGGCGATCAATATACGGAGTGGGTAGAACAGTGGACGCTTCTAGCGGCATGCGAGCTTGTCGATTGATCGTATGCTAGCGAAACACTTAGGGTTAAGAGAGAAGATGGATTAAGTGTGCCCTTCACGCCGTTTCATTTTGGTCCTGCATTGGGTCTGGGGTTACCTCTGAGGAGGTATCTGCATGTGCCCACGTTTCTTGTGGCCAGCGTCATAGTCGACGTTGAGCCCCTGCTGGTGCTCGTCCTGGGGTTGAGCTATCCGTTGCACGGGTACCTGCACACGTTCCTCTTCGCCTCCCTGACGGGTCTGGCGCTTGGACACGTGATGTTCTCCTTGGATGGTTTTCTGAATCCCGTCTACAGGGCTCTGAGGTTGGTTGCGGAGGAAGTTCAGGGTCGAAAAGCCTTCATGGTCACAGGGGTTCTGGGCGCTGCATTCCATGTCCTGCTGGATTCTCCTTTATATAGAGATATACGCCCTCTCTTTCCGTTCACACAGAACCCGTTCTACAACCCCGGTCTATCGCCAGGGGTGTATTCTTTCTGCGTGTGGACGGGAATCATAGGTATAATCTGGTACCTTGGTCTGTTTATCTTTCCATTGTTGAAAAAACATCCCTCCTCGTGAATGGTTCAGCACATGACGAATATTTCTTATATTTAATTTGCACTTCTGAGTAGAGGTGTCTATTTGAAAATAAAGCGTGGATCTTCTCAGACTTTGTCAATAGCTTTACTTATTGTAGGTTTAATAATTGGAACGGGTGGTGGATATTTCTATGTATCATCAACACTACAACCGAAAATTAATGACTATGAAAACCAGATGGAGCATCTAAACACTAGAATATCAACTCTTGAATCGGAAAATACTGCTTACGAATCACAAGTATCTGAACTTGCCGATGAGCTAGCTGCTCTGGAAGCTGATAACGAAGAATATCTTGAGCTAGCCGCTGCACTTCAGATACAAGTAACTGAAGCAAATGGTGAGTTAATACAAGCTCAAAGCTCGATAAGTGATCTTGAAGATGAAGTTAATGAACTCGAAAGCCAAATTTCATATCTGCAGTCATTATCATCTTCATATACTTCCACTATTGCCTCTCTCCAATCAGAAATATCAAATTTTGAAACTGTAATATCTGATATAGAGGATATTGTTGTTACTCAACACTATGAATGGACGTATGGATCAGGTTGGTCAGCTTCTGAGTGGTTCTGAGATTTACCTTTCTCACTAGGGACATACATGGAATATTATTTCAGACCAAGACCTACAGACTGGTCGGATTGGGTCGATATGGTGAAGGACCCAGACGATGATTTCTATATAACATCTATGATACAAGAAATAAATGCAGCAGCAATAAACGAAGAATTTACGGAGTCGGAGAAAGTGAACTTTGTAATTGCATTCGTACAGAACCTTCCGTACACTGAAGATGAGGTAACAACAGATTGGAATGAATATCCAAGATATCCAATAGAGACTTTATTCGATAGAGGTGGGGACTGTGAAGATACTTCAATACTAGTTGCTGCATTACTTGATAGAATGGGCTATGATGTATGCTTACTACTCATGGAGGATGCGGGACACTGTGCTGTTGGTGTAGCGATACCAGGCGCATACGGTACTTATTACCTGCATGATGATACGAAGTATTACTACTTGGAAACTACTGGTGAAGGGTGGGAGATAGGAGACCTACCGCCAAGCATTACTGAAACGTATGCTTATGTTTACCCCATTAATCCATGATTTATTCATAATGAAGAAATTCTCTGTCTTTTATTGGGTAACGCGAGCGTACTAAATCTTCAATGTTAACGCGTGTGTAATCACACCCGATATCACCTTACCGTTTCAGCTTATAGGTATCCTTAGTTATGTTCGAAAAAAGGAGTATCAACGTTAGCCTGCCACCACTTACCGAGGACCCTGAAGGCCCTTGCTCGGTGGGAGATGGCGTTCTTCTCCTCCTCGGGAATCTCCCCGAACGTCCTTCCATCGCCCTCATCAGGGATGAAGATGGGATCGTAGCCGAAGCCTCCAGTGCCCCTGATACTTTCAGCTACTGTTCCCTTCACGTAGCCTCTGAAACTCCTGATCTCGTCTCCGCGTCGGATGGCTACAGCGGACTGATAGTTGGCGCTCCTGTCCTCGACGCCCTCCATGAGCTTCAGTATCCCCGGGTTGTCAAGCTTCTTCAGCGCGTACGAGGAGTAGGGTCCCGGAAAGCCCCCGAAGTGCTCGATGAACAGGCCAGCATCCTCCATCACCACGACCCTCCCGTCATCCTCCAGCTGCCTGAGGCTGTACTCGACGATCTCAACCGGGTCGTCGGCTTGGATCTCGATCTTCTCGACATCTATCCTCCCAAGCTCCACGCCGAACTCGGCGAGAACCTCCCTCGCCTCCTTGTACTTGTCGTCGCTGCTCGTAGCCATCCATATCTTACTCTCTATCAACGTACCTCCCCCTCCTCGAGATCTCCTCCATCCGCTCCAGAGCCTCCTCGGCCTCCTCCCCCAAGCACCCTCTGTAGCCCTCCTCGAAGGCAGCGAAGAGCTCCTCCGTATGCCTGAAATGGGTGCTGGTAAGCATCCTGTGCATCAGGTTGAGGTCGACTCCCCTCTTCTCTGTCTCGCTGGATACCTCCCCCAGTCCAAAGTCCACGAAGACGGGGCCCTCCGCTGTGTTGATGATGTTCGAGGTCGTCATGTCCCCGTGGATTATCCCCGCGCCGTGGAGGCGCCCAGCCAAGACGCCGATGACCGTGAAGAGCCTCTTCCTCTCCTCCTCGGAAAGTTCGTCGACGATGTCCCTCACCCTCTCCCCCTCCACGAACTCCATCACGATGGAGGCCTCGTCGGGGTCAATCTGGTAGATGACCGGTGTGGGGACCCCAGCCCCCTTCGCCCTGTGGATTATCGAGGCCTCGTGTATCGTCCTCTGGCGGCGTATCTCCCTGTCCAGCTCGGGGTGGCGGTATCTCTTCTCCCCACGTCTCTTGATGAGGGCCTTCACCCCGTTCCAGTCCGGGTTCAGAAGGAGGTCCGCCTCTGCTCCCTTCGCGATGAGTGTCAGCCCCTCCATGGGACCTCCACCTTGTCTATCCTCCACTTGCTGTCGATGAAGCTTGCCTCCACCGGCGTCCTCACCCCGCTCATGTAGGCCAACACCCCCGTCCAGGCGATCATCGCCCCGTTGTCCGTGGCGTACCTGATGGGCACGAACTTGGCCGAGGCCCCGTGCTCCTCCGCGATGAGGCCGATCATCGACCTGAGCCTCCTGTTCGCCCCGACGCCCCCCGTCAGCAGCAGCTCGCCCTTCCCCGTGTGGGCCAGGGCCCTCTCGGTCACCTCCCCCAGCATCCCGTAGGCCGTCTCCTGGAGGCTGAAGCAGACGTCCTCAAGGCTGTATCTCCCCTTCCTGAGCTCCCCCATCGCCGCCGTCAGGAGCCCGCTGTAGCTGAGGTCCATCCCCTTCACAACGTATGGGAGCGGTATCAGCGTCTCGCCCTTCAGGGCCAGCTCCTCCACAGCGGGCCCCCCGGGATACGGGAGCCCCGCAGCCCTGGCGAAGACGTCAAGACAGTTGCCCACGGCGATGTCCAGGGTCTCCCCGAAGACCCGGTACCTCCCGGCCTCGTAGCCGGTGACGATGGTGTTCCCCCCCGAGACGTAGAGAGTCAGGGGATCAACGGCGTCCTCGGTGAGCCTCCCTATCTCGATGTGGGCGACGCAGTGGTTCACCCCCACCAGGGGCACCTTCAGATACGAGGAGAGGGCTCTAGCGGCCGTGGCCCCCGTCCTCAGGCATGGGCCCAAGCCCGGTCCCTGAGCGAACGCGATGAAGTCGATATCCTTCGAACTGATACCCGCCGTTGTGAGAGCCTTAGAAATGGTATCCCCGACGACGTCGGCGTGGTGCCTCGCCGCCTCCCTGGGATGGATCCCCCCCTCCTCCGGTACGTGGGTTGTTATCTCGTTGGCCAGTATCCTGCCGTCCGAGGAGGCTATGCCTATCCCTAGGTTGTCGGCGGTGGACTCTATCCCCAGGCACGTCAGGACGTCCAAGCGGGCTACCTTCAAAGTCATGAGGGGCGAGACGTTAAAAAACTAATGGAAACGGGGTCACAGGGCCCTCTTCACGTAGCTGGGCTCCGATCCGGCCCCACCGATCACCACACGGAGATACTCGGCGCCCCCGGTCACCTGCTCCAGCACACCCGAGAACTCGACCCGGTCCCCGGGGTCGAACATGTCGCAGTAGAGCCCCTCGTAGGAGGCTATCTCTGTGATCTGAGCCCCTTTCGGATCCTCGGACTCCACGTCCTCGACCCCGTACAGGGCGGGGAGGTAGATGGACTCGGAGCTGTCGCTGATGACCCCCCTCCCCTTGACGGCCCCCAGCTGGGTGTAGGTGCGGTCCCCGTACTCCTCTTTTATCTCCTCGGGGGTGCGTACCGGGTGCACGGAGAAGTACGTGTCCATGAAGATGCCGTAGTTCCACCTCCTCTCTGCGAACTCCATGAGCTCCCCGAAGCTCAGGGGGAACCTCCCGGCCCTCCCCCGGCTCCAGACCTCCTTCTTCGCCGAGGTGAAGGGCTGCACCGTTCCCTGCTCCTCCCTCATCTCCAGGAGGGCCTCTTTGAGCCGGAGCGAGGCCTCGGCTCCGTAGACGGTGAGGTCCATGTCCGAGAACTCGGGGCTGTGGCTACCCGTCAGGATGGAGCCTGTCACCCCCAGGTCACCCGCTTTGAGCCCGGAGAGTCCCGTCAGGATGGTGACCAGGTCCTTCAGCCTGTACTCAAGAACGTCCTTGGGGCCATCCTCGACGATGGATGCTAGGCGCTCCCCGGGTCGATAGTACGTCTTCACGTCCTCATGGGGCACAGACGAGAGGGTGATGTTCCTCACAGGGCAGCTGAACAGGTAGCGAGGATGGCTCTCCCTGAGATAATCGTAGGTGTTCTCCACCTGGGAGACATGGTAGTAGGGGAGTACCCTGGCGTACCCCGTCTCACCCCTGCTCCACTTCCCCCCCTCCTCGGGGACGTACTTGAGGTAGGCTGTGACCCTGTCTGGGGGATGGAGATAGCCCACAACGCAGAACAAGAGTCCCTCCAGGGTCTCCACGAAGTCCCTGTCCCTCGGCCTCCCCATCTCAGAGAACCCTCGACACCCCACGGTAATAACGTTGACCCCCTTCTCCGAAGTCGTTTTATTGCCTCCCCTCCTCCTATCACTGGGTGTAACCGGGGTTGCCAGCAAACCTTCCAGCGGAGGCCAAGGCAAAGTGGCATGAGGTCACACAGACCAAGAACCCGGATACACGCCTCCAGCTCATGGGGGAGTTCCTCTCCCTGGTGCCCAAGCACAAGGGCACCGAGAAGATGTGCTCCCAGGTCAAGCGCCAGATGGCCCAGCTTCGTGAGGAGATCGACAAGAAGAAGAAGCAGGCCAAGCGGAGGAGCGCCCCCTCCTACTTCATCGAGAAGGCCGGGGCCGCCCAGATCGCCCTCATCGGCCCCACCAACGCTGGGCGGAGCAGCGTCATGAGGGCCGTAACCAACTCGACTGTCGAGGTCGCCTCCTGGCCCTTCGCCACCCGGATGCCCACCCCGGGGATGATGCCCTATGAGGACGTCCAGCTCCAGCTCGTGGAGGCGCCGCCCATCGTCGAGGGCTCATCGGAGGGCCGGAACGACGGGTTCCAGGTCCTCAGCATCGCCAGGAACGCGGACGGCCTCGCCATCGTCGTCGACCTTGCGGACGACCCCGTGGTCAACTACCTCATGATCGCCAAGGAGCTGGATAACTCCCGGATACTCACCTCACTGCCCGACGGCGAGGTGGAGATCACCAGAAGGGGATTCGGCTCGGACATCCAGTTCATCTGGGACGGGGAGCTCGTGGACTGCACCCCCGAGGACGTCGTCGCCCTCCTCAAGGAGTACAAGATCAGGTCAGCCCTCCTCAGGGTCAAGGGACGTGTCACCATAGACATCGTCGAGGACGCCATCTACGGGAACGCCGTCTACAGGCCCACCACGGTCATCGCCAACAAGGCCGACCTCGTGGACTCCCAAGACGTAATAGGCGACCTGAGGAAGGAGGCCAGCCCCCTGGAGGTCATGATCATCTCCGCGCAGAACACACCCGACCTCCAGCAGACCCTGGGGGACACCCTCTTCAGGAGCCTGGGGATCATCCGGGTCTACACGAAGCAGCCCGGGAAGCCGGCCTCCAAGGAGCCCATCGTCGACAGGGAGGGGCTCACCGTCGGAGGACTGGCGAAGATAATCCACAGCGACTTCTACGAGCGGTTCAGATACGCCAAGATCTGGGGGCCCAGCGCCAAGTTCGACTCCGAGAGGGTGGGCCTCGACAGAGCACTCTCCGACGGCGACACGGTGCAGTTCCACGCCTAGGGCTCGCACCAGTCGAGGTACTCCCCGGCCCTGCCGGAGCCGACCACGACCCTCAGCCAGCTCT
>CAYONH010000097.1:0-4541 GCA_964405275.1 uncultured Candidatus Bathyarchaeia archaeon
GAGCAGCCAAAGCACAGAAGATACAACTAGCAACCCCAATCACAGTAAAATCAAATGTCCACGACCCTCCACAAGCTAACACTGATAATAGTTGCCCTCACCCTGGCATCCCAACACATTTACACCATAAACGCCGAGGACCAGGCATACGAGTACCTAAACGAGATCCGATCCCCCCAACCGGAGTCCTACAGGCTCTTCGGCACCGCCATCTCCCTCTGGGACGACAGGATCGCCATCAGCGAACCGGGATCACCGGACCCCGGCCACAACCACACCGGGAGGGTCTACATCATGGACCTCACCGGGAACCCCGTCACCACCCTCCAGCCCCCCCACCCAGACCCCGGATCCAACTTCGGAATATCAATGGCCACCGGCGACGAGTTCATAGCCGTCGGCGAGTCCACCGCGGCGACAGACGGGAAGGCCAACGCCGGGGCAGCCCACATCTACGACGCAGAGGGCACCCACATCACCACCCTGAGGTCACCTGACCCCTACGAGGACGCCAGCTTCGGGGTGAGCCTCGACGCCCACGGGGACCTCATCGTCGTCGGGGAGCCAGGCCCCTACGGCAAGGACGGCAACATCACCGGAAAGGCATACGTCTTCGACTCCACCGGGAAGCTCCTCCACACCCTTGAGCAGCCCCAGAGGAGGCTGGGCAACTACGGCCTCGACGTCGCGATCAGCGGCACCGCCATAATCGTCGGCGAGCCCCACGCCGTCGTCGGCCACGACGCGGGCAAGGGGAAGGCCCACATCTACGACCTCGACGGCGTCCTGAAGGCCTCCATGGACTCACCGAGCCCGGGACGCGATATCACCAACTTTGGCTGGGCCGTCGACGTAGGAGAGGAGATCGCAGTGGTAGGAGAGGTGCTGGGAGACGCCGGCAGCAAGACCATGGCGGGGGTCGCCTACATCTACAGCCTGGACGGGCGGCTTATACGGGGCATCCAGTCACCCACGCCCTGCGCCATCGGCGCCTTCGGCAACGACGTATCAATCTGTGACTCCTTCATCGCGGTGAGCGAGCCCAGAGGAGCCACCGCCGAGTCAATCGGCTCCGGCTGCGTCCACCTCTACAACCTCACCGGAGGACACCTCCTCACGATACCCCCACCCCAGGGGGAGGAGACGAGCTACTTCGGCTTCCCCCTGGACGCCGTGGGCGACACCCTCGTCACCGGGGACCTCCTCTCAAGGGAGGACGGAGAGGTCTACGCGGGAAAGGTCTACACCTACAGGATCAACCTAGACCCAGTCGAGGGGCCTGAACCCACCCAGACGAACACGCTGTACGCCTACGCCACCGGGGCGGCGATCCTGATAGCTGCCCTCACATTCTGGCTGACCCGCATACGGAGGCGTTGAAGGGGCCTCCCCCCGTTGAACTTTTATCCGGCTCCCTACCTTCAGTCTCTACGGAAAGTTTATATCGGCTCCAGCCACGTGGGCCGCGGATGGACGTTGAAGGAGTACACGAAGGGGGCCTTCGAGTGCCTGAGCTGGATAGAGGCCAGGATGGCCGACCTCGAGGGGCAGGGTGACAAGTGGGACTCCCTGAGGAGGGAGCTGGGGGAGGCCGTCGACGACGTCCGACGTGGGGTCGGCGTGGACTTCAGGGAGCGCCTGAGGGCCCTGATGTGAAGGGATCGCCGTGAAGCATTCGAGACTGAAGCAGAATCATACTCAGGTTAAATATCCCAGCTCACGCAGGTATCTCCTGACGGCGGTCTTGACGAAGTCGGGGATGCTGGTGTACCCGTGGTTCCCGCTCCCGATTACCTCCTCGATCTTCTTCGCCAGGGACTCGGGGAGGTTGACCGTGTGATATTTGTATTTCCTTTCGCTCATGCTAATTTAATTCAACCTTTACTGGTTAATAAAGTTTATATTAAATGTAATATTTAGTTAATATTAACTAACATGTGGTGGGTGGAGTGGAGAACCCCGGCCTCAGGACCCTGACCAGCTTCCTAGAGCAGGTGCACAGGCACGCCCCCGTCAACTTCTCAACCCTCAGCGAGGAGAGACGCAGGGGCTACGGCATGGTCAGCAGGTACCTCAAGTTCTGCCTCGGCAACGACCTCATCACCGTCGTCTCCGAGAGGAGGACCCGGGGACGCTACCCCTCCAAGGAGTACGCCCTCAGCGAGAGGGGGCTCAAGCTACTCAACATATTCGAGGAAGCCGAGAACTGACAGGCAAGGCCCCCGCCGTCGGCCTCAGGGCTTCAGCCTCTCGAACCTGACCCACCGCTCCCCCCTGAGGTCGTAGAACCAGGCCTCATCGAGGTTCTCCACGGCCTCGATGGTTATCCCCGAGAGCTTCTCCAGCGCCCTTAGCTCCCCATCGAGGCTCCTCTCATCAATTCTGTAAACACCGTGGCGCCTCGCCGCCTCCATCATCAGGGACGTGCACTCGAGGCTGGCCTCCTTCGTAACGTATCCGCCCTGGGTGATGACGGGCATGTAGGGGTATGTCCTGCAGACGGTGGGCCTCGCTTCCCAAATGCCGCAGCTTCCGTCGTCGAGGTGAAGGCAGATCATCTTCGTCATCTGGTAAGAGATGACACTGAAGCCTGGCTTATCGGGATGCCCTATGCCCACTCCCGGTTTTATCAACTCCCCGGGGAAGAGCCCACGCTCTTCTGGGAACAGGGGCAGCCCCTTCCGGGTGAGCTGGCTGTCGATAAGGAGCCTCCTGCAGCACTCGCCGCACTGCAGGCAAAGGAACTCAATGGGGGCCCCGGACATCGATATAGGTTCTGGAGCCATCCGATATTATGTTTTACATCAGGATACTGCATCAGGACATAATACAGGGATGCCGTACACGCAGATTGAGGTCACGCTTTTGCGTATCCTCTCTAGATGTAGCTGAGCCTCTCCAGCTTGGCTATCATCGCCCTCTTATCCGACTCCGAGAACACGAGGGAGCAGCCCTCCAGGGTGGGGTACGGGACGTCGAGGCTCGTCAGGATGGTGGGCAGTATGTCGAGTATGTGAGCCTCCCTCCTGGGGGGGACGTGGTCGAGGTCGGTCCTGAGGGCCCAGGTGCCCCACCTCGTCTCGGGGTCCTTGGTCCCGTGGTAGCCCTGCAGATTGAAGCCGTGGTCGCTGAAGAAGATGGTTGTGTCGGGCTGCAGCGCCTCGACCACGTCGTTCACGTTCTCCAGGAGGACCCTCTTCATCTCCCTGATCCTCTTCTCCCCGAGCCTCCCCTCGACCCTCTGGTGGAGGCACTCGTCCGAAGCGGTGTAGACTGCGTAGAGGAGCTCGGATCTATCCCTCTCGGCGAGGTACTTGATGGCCCTCGTCCTCATCTCCATGAGGCTCATGCACGACTCGAAGAAGTCGTCCCATCTCCCCTCCAGGGCCAGGGGCTTGTCGAGCTCCTCGGTGAACCTGTAGTCGACGTCCCTCCTCAGGTCCTCCACTAGGGAGGGCGGGCAGACCGAGTTGGAGTTGAGCCTGCTCCCCATGAACCCGCATATGAAGGAGCCGTTTACGAGCTCCGCCGGGTAGGTGGGGGGTATGTTGATGTAGGTCTGCCTCATCTCCCCGAGGCGGTCCCAGATGAAGGTGTGGTTCCTGAAGACCCTGTGGGGGGCGAACCCCGTCTGCTTGTACCTCATCCCCGTCAGGGTGCACATGAAAGACGGGAAGGTAGTGTAGAAGGTCTCAAGCCGCCCGTGATACTCTGCCACGTCTCCCCCGGGCAATCTCCAGAGATCGTCGTCCAAGCCGTCTAAGCCGAGCACCAGCGTCTTCACTTATCACATCATCCCTGCGAACGAAACTTCTCCCGCGAGGGTAGATATCCCGGCTTATGAGGCTTCTCCACCTTTAGTATTTACACCATGTATTAGTATATTCTGAATCTATAGACAGCAAACGCCCAGCGTTAACACGGCGCCCCTTCAGACCGCATCGCGCGCGCGGATCGACTCCCTGGGCAAGGGCATGAAGATGGGCATATTATGGGAGTTGGTCACACGTTCCCCCTGGGATGCGTCCCGTTTGCGCTGGTCACCAGCGTACCACTGACGTACATGATCCCGTTCGTCACCCTCCCCCACCTCACGTGGGGCGCCGTCATGGGATATATGTCTCGAGCCATCTGATCCTCGGCCAAAACACCTGAGGGACTGGGAAAAACTCACAGCGTTCACAAGAACCGTAAACACGTTTCTCAGCACCAGCTCTCAGAAGGATTATATGCCCCTCCAAAGTACCTTTGACCGGTTCTATGACTCTCAAGGATAACACCATCTGGCACCTCGCCCACAGCAGCTTCGCCCTGAAGCTCGACGGGAAGCTCTTCATATTCGACTACTACATGCCCGAGTCCGATAGGCAGGGACAGGGCCTGGCCCAGGGCTTCATCGACCCCGAGGAGATCGCCAGCGAGGAGACCTACGTCCTCAACTCCCACAGCCACCCCGACCACTTCAACCGGGTCGTCTTCGACTGGCAGGAGACCGTCGGCGACATAACCTACATCATGTCCTCGGACATCAGGGGGGTCCC
>CAYONH010000097.1:4641-7138 GCA_964405275.1 uncultured Candidatus Bathyarchaeia archaeon
AAGACGATGAAGCCCCGCCTGCTGGTGCCCATGCACTCCTTCGGGGACTACGGGATAAACGAAAAAATGAGGGCTGTGCTCGAGGAGCACGCCCCGGACGTCGGGTTCTGGCCCATCAAGGGGCTCGGGGAGTCGTACTCCCTCTAGATCCGTTCAACCTTGAAGAGGACGGGCCTCATGCCGTCGGCGCAGCAGGTGACGGCGGTGCCCTTCTCGTCGAAGTAGGGGAGGTCTCCGCCGTAGAAGATGGTCCTCACGTTGGGGTAGATGGTCTGCCAGGCTGAGCCGCAGAAGCCCTCGGGCATGCTGGGGCTGTCGAGGATGTACTCCTGGCCGTCCTCGTAGACGCCGCAGGGCACCATCCAGTCCTTCTTGTTGACCGGGTACTCGTCGAAGAGCTCGTCGGGATCGGTCCTCTTCAGGACCGTGATCTTGATCTTGGTCATCCTATTTCACAGCTACATTATGCTGGAATGACCAATTAAGGTTGTCCGTGGGCGGAGAGCAGGCAAGAGAACAGGAAAAGCCTTGCATCGACATGGAGAGAGCTGAAGAGGGATCGTGGAAATAAAAAAGGAGTATTCTAAGCTAATCGTTTACGTCGACGCTGCCGTTCGAGGTGCTGCCTGAGATAGTTACCTGCACGTCCTTGTCGTCAAAGCCCGTCGTCTTGGCCCTCTTCCGGGTCCTCTCGTTCGTCGTGTACTCCAGGTCGTCGAGGCGCAGGTCGACGCTGGCGTTGCTCGTCGTCAGATCGACGGAGTAGCCGACGTCAGCTGCGGCGGAGACGTCGAGCTCCACGGCTGCGTTGCTCGTGATGAGGTCGTAATTGCCCGACACGGTGCACGGGAGGTCGAGGTCTATCTTCCCGTTGCTCGTCGAGAGGGTCGTATCCGGAGCCTCGAGGTCGCCTCTGATCTGTGCGTTGCTCGTCACGGCCACTATCCTCTCGGCGACGACGTTCTCGAAGGAGACCTCTCCGTTCGAGGTCGTTAACCTGAGGAGGTCGCCCACCATGTTGTTGAGGCTGATAGCCCCGTTGCTGGTGATGAGATCCGTGTCGTAGGTGGCGTCCGCCGGTACGTAGACCTCAACAAGAAGAGAGTAGAGGTTCGTCTTGGTGGCGGGGACGTTGTGTTCAAATACTAGGTTCAGCTGCCCTCCGACCATGCTCTCGTCGAATTCCACGTCGAGGTCATCTATGTTGTCCTCAGCGTCCTTGTTGGTGTTGCCCCTGGCCCTCACCGTGAGTTCTATGCTGTACTCGGCCTTATCCCAGGTGTAGACGCGTATGTAGCCGTTGAACGTGGAGATCTCGAGGCTGATGTCATCAGCTGTTGCGACGCCTTCGAAGGGGAACGTCTCTTCGGCCCTGTAATCCCCCCACGTGCCGTCTATCCCTAAGCCCGTGAAGAAGCTGAAGCCGGATGTGATCATGATGGACAGTATAAGCCCCCCCACAAGCCCGCTCACAAGGCCCCCGAACTTGATTTCGGGGCTCATCCTCTGGAGCAGGGACGAGGTGACTATCCCAGCGCCCGCAAGTATAAGCAGCCAGGCGAAGAGGTTGCGGGTAATCTCCATGGTCTGGAAGACCACGTAGCCGGCACCCAGGCCGACGAGGAACCCGCCGAAGCCCAGCCCTGAAGATTTACTCATTTTTACCACCCATTTATACAGATATTGGGATATTAAAGACTCCGCTATCAGGGGAACGACAGCGATGGCAGAGTTCGACACAATGGCAGGGAAAGAGAAGCTAGCGGAGCCCCTAGCTGAGTGATTCGAGACCAGTAACCGAGGCGACATAGACGCGCAGGCGGAGATATACTCCCAGAAGGCTGCCATCATCGCGGGACTTGTGCCAGAATAGGGATCCGGCGAGACTGAGCGTCCAGTATCCTTTCTACCAGATCATGGCATTGGCGCCCCAGGCGAGGCCCCCGCCATAGCCCGCGAGGACCACGAGGTCCCCTGATTTTATCTTCTCCTCTTGGACCGCCTCGTGGAGCGCTACGGGTATCGACGCCCCGGCCATGTTCCCGTACCTCTGGAGGTTGGTGTAGGTCTTCTCCATGGGCAGCCCTAGGGCCTCCATCCCCGTGGTGATGATGTTGACGTTGGACTGGTGGCTGATCACCATGTCCACGTCGTCCAGGGTCCTCCCACACCTCGCCAGGACCTCCCTCACCGCCTCCGGAAGGGCCACGATGGCGAAGTCCCAGACAGCCCTCCCGTCCATGTGGAAGTACTGCATCCCCTCGTCGATGGCCTCATGGCTGATTGGCCTTTTTGTGCCCCCGGCTGGGATCTCAATCACCTCGGCCCCCCTGCCGTCGGCTTTCAGGTAGCTCGCGAGGATACCCCTCCCCTCATCGCACTTGGAGACCACCGCTGCCCCGGCGCCGTCGCCGAAGAAGACACATGTGGTCCTGTCCTCCCAGTTGAGGATCTTGGAGTAGACCTCGGCCCCCACCACGAGGACGTTCTCGTAGTT
>CAYONH010000098.1:0-7027 GCA_964405275.1 uncultured Candidatus Bathyarchaeia archaeon
GGCTCGTCCTCCGGCTCAAAGGTGCCCGAACCCTCGTCGTTGAAAGGCTCAGTATTATTCTCCAGGAGGGGGTCCGTCTCCTCTGGCTCGTATTGGAACTGAAGAGGCTGCATATCTGATTCGTTGACCCAACCGATGGATCTCAGTGAATCCAAGACCCCGTCAAAGATAGCGTCCAGCTCCTCTATGACCAGGTCGAGATCTCCTCCACCTAGCTCATCCTTGATCCGCTGGATCTTCTCCCTGGCGTCACTGAAAACGTTGGCTACGTAATCAAAAGCCTCTTCGGAGCCTTCTGTGCCTGCGAAATCATCGACAACCTTATCCTCGAGCTCTCTCAGCTGCTCCTCGTAACTCTCGATCAGCGTGATGACCTTGTCGATTTTCTTATCCTGGCTCACGTATTGGAGAAGGTCCATGGCCTGTCCGAGAAGACTCATCGCCTCGTTGACGGAGGCCTCAGCCGCGTCCAGATCCCCATGGGTCAGTTGCGTCTCCGCTAGCTCGATGTAGCCTCGGGCATCGTCGAGAACGGACTTTACGACAGAAACATCAAGATCGTTCAGTTTGGACATGGCATCTTCTAGGTTGTTGAGGAGGGTGTAGGCTCTCTCGATTGCCCCCCAGGCCAAATCGTAGTCTGAAGCCTCACCCCCCAAAACGTCACCACCGTCCACGCCGATTCTCGATGCCAGCTCGACTGCCTCCTCACATAGCTCCAGGACCCTCCTGGAGTGCTGGACCGAGGCATGATAATCTAGGTACTCGAACATCTGGATCTGAGCGACATCGAACTGCTCCTCCGCTTTCGCGAGCTTCTCCCAGGCTGAGGTCAAGTACCGGCTATCCTCGCCTTCGAGGGCCTTAAGAACCGACCTAGTGTATTCGAGGCTGTCCTGACATAGAACGAGCATCCCCCCAGCCAGCTCCTGGGTCGCCCCACCATTAGTAGGGTCATCATAACTCGATGGATCGCCGTACGCGAAAAAGCCCCCTCGGTAAGAGGTGTTGAACACCCCTAGGGTCGAACCTAGGAGCATCGTTAGAAGCACGAAACGTGCCTTCGTCTTTACCGAGGGATATCTCATTTTTTTCACCCTGAAGGTGACTAGATGACCTTATTCGATGAGGAACTCGTAGTTGGAGAAGAAGTCCATTATCTCTCTGATCTTGTCGAGGGCCTTCTCCCCCTCATCGGGGTCCCCGTAGAGGAACTTCAGGAGGGCGGTGTTGAACGCCCCACCGACGGACCCCGCACTTGAGACCCCTGGAATGGTCATACTACCTAGTGCCATCCGCATTTCACCGATACTATGGGAGCCTAAACTTCGTTAATAAGAACCCTCTGGAACCATCTGGAACGATGTATCCATATCGATGTCCTGGGGGGGCAGCCTACCGTATACGGGGTTGATCTCCACGAAGGTCTCCCGCCCCACGGCCCTCGTCTCGACTATTCCATCCCTCTCCAAGCGGCGGATCATCCGCCACGCGCTGGATTTAGGCAGGTCGAATCGCTGCCTGAGCTCCGCCGCGAAGGCCCCTCCACCCACCTCGACGAGGTATCGGATGACCTCCTTATCGTCCAGTCGCAGGTAGGGATGCTGCTTGAAGATGAGCTCTATGTCCACCTCCACCGTCTCAAGCTCCTGGATCTCCTCGACCTCCGCCAGGGGCTCAATTCTGCGCCTACTCAATAATACGTAGGTCGTGTAAGCCAGGGCCACACTCCCCCCCAGGAGGAGGATGGGATTGCTGCTGTCCAAGAAAGGCCTTATTGACCGCCCTGCCAACACCGAGATCTCCTCAGCCATCGACAATGCGAGGAGGTAGTCCCCTGAGGAGTAGGCCTGATATGCGTCATCTAGGTCAGTCTCCGCTTGGTTCAGCAGGGATTTCCTGTTCTCGTAGATCGCAGCGTTTATCGCCCGTTCGGCGAGGCCCAGGGCGATTGTTGCCTTCTCTGAGTTAGTTTTAGCTGCTAGGGCCTGGGCCATAGCCTCTTCAAAGAGCTTCTGAGCCTCATAGTAATCTTCCTCTGAGAAGGCCTCCTCGGCAGCCTGAAAATTCTCCTCGGCGTCGCCGACCCAAACACCCTCAATCTTGATCTCCTTGATGGCGTCCCTGGCGTTTATCCTCGCCTCCCGGGCCCCCCAGCTCATATCCACGAAGCCCTGCACATAGGAGACAAGTATTGCACCGGCCGGAAACGTGAGCTGTGTCCTGCCGTCGACGATAACTATGCTCCTGGGCACGGGGTTCAGGTTCATGATGGTGGCCGCCGTGGGCAGCCGTATCTCTGCTTCCATGGAGGTGGTCATCCTGATGGCCCACATGGAACCCGTCTTGTCCGTGAGGTCGGAGGTCGAGTAGAATACCTTCACCGAGTCGGAGCCAAGTGTAATGATATTCACGGAGCTACCATTCAGGTTGAAGTCGAGGAAGACCCCCTCACCGTCGGTGATCATCAGGTTCTCGTAGGCGCTCCCGAAGAGGGTCACGTTCACCTGCACCAGGGTCGGGTCGATATCAAGGGAGTACTCGACGTCCGCTGCCCCGTCAGTGTAGAGGTTTACCTTGAGCCGGGTCGGGGTGTAGCCCTCCTCGGCACTGGCTACAGCTGCATTCACAGCTATCATTATCACTAATAGTCCGAAATGGAGGCTTCTACGATTGTTTGGGGGCAATCTCAGTTCGTCTTGTGAGCCTTAATATAAAGAAAATTGTGCAGATTTCATATAGATCGATAAAATTTTCGTTAAAATAGATCTAGGCTACATATTAAACCTGTAAAGTGGGGAAAAACCCCTTTTTTGTACACCTTTCCTATAATAGAGGATCTGTTATGCGTCTTCCGCCAGGACAGGCTCCTGGGGGGGTTCCACGTAGGTGGGTCGTATGCGTTCCCTCATGACCTTCATGAACTGCTCCTCCTTGTTCTTCCTGTCGAACTGCCAGAATCTGAGGCAGCGCCTGTTGTGGTTGTAGCAGCGGTCCTTCACCCGTCTCAGCTGACTCAGCTTGTTCATCAGGATGTGGTCGGTGTAGCCTCCCTCGGATCTGGGGAGCTTGTCCTTCCCGGATCTCCTGAGGTCTGAGAGAGCCTTCTCCATCCAGCGCTCACCGTTAATGATGGTCCTGTAGCTCTCGCAGTTGCCCGTGTAGGGGCAGAGCGACGTGGTCTCGTATACTCCCTTCACGGTATCGCACATCCTTCCAGATTGCACCTGAATCTAATGGAGCTTTAATAAAGGGATTATTGAAGGCTATAACCGCTCTGAGGGCAAGACAAACGAACAGGATGAGAGATCCAGACCATTGAAACAGAGCCTCGAAAGGTGTACAGGTTGCCCTAGAACTTCCCTGCGTCCCGGGAGAGGGCCAAGTCCGTGTAGACTGGCCCCTTCGGGGTCAGGACGCTCTTCTTCAGCTTCACGTGCCTCGCCTCGAAGCCGCCGAAGTCCGTGTCCTCCAGGGCCATCACCTCCTCGATGAGAGTGTCCCGGTTCCTCCCGGAGCGGACCCTGGCGATGGTGATGTGGGGGCTGAAGGGCCTGCTCTCGGGTTTGAAGTCCATCTCCACGAGCCTCGGCTCCATGTCCCTGAAGATCGCTGTAAGCTCCTCCACGCCCTCGGTGATGCCCGCCCAGACGACCCTGGGTCTCCGGAGGCTGGGGAAGACGCCTACTCCCCTGAGGGCCATCCTGAAGGGTTCGACGCTCGTCCCGGAGACGACGTTCGCGACCTCCGGGAGGAGCCCCTCCCTCACGTCCCCGAGGAACTTCAGGGTCAGGTGGATGTTCTCCCTCTCCACGAGTTTCAGGTTCGCCCCCGTGGCATTGAGGCTTGACTGCGCCCTCGCGATCCCGTCGAGGGTGGAAGGATCGTCGACTTCCACTGCGATGAAGCACCGGACGCTCAAGGATGGAACACCACGTGGTCAAGTGGTGCGCCGCTCAGATTAAACTTGCCTTGACGACGGAGAAAGAGGGGAAGGCGGGGGTGAACCGGAAATCATGATAAGCCTTCTGAGGTTCTATAATACCGAAGATGGGCGAGAAGTCCCTCCACGACTCGGTGAAGCTCTGGTACTCCCGGGAAGGCGACGAGGTCGAGAAGGAGGTCGACGGCTACGTGGTGGACGTGGTCAGGGGCGACCTCCTCATCGAGGTCCAGACCGCCAACTTCTCGGCCATCAGGGACAAGCTGAGGAGGCTCGTGAGGGCTCATCCTGTCAGGCTGGTGCACCCCATCTCGGAGAGGAAGTGGATCGTGCGTGTCGACGGGGACGGGGAGACGGTCCTCTCCCGGCGGAGGTCGCCCAAGAGGGGTAGGGTCGAGGACGTCTTCTACGAGCTTGTGTACATGCCGGACCTCCTCGCCGAGGAGAACATGTCCCTGGAGGTGCTCCTCGTCCACTCCGAGGACGTGCTCATCGACGACGGCCGGGGGAGCTGGAGGCGGAGGCGGTGGAGCATCCACGACAGACGGCTGCTGGAGGTCGTGGATCAGGTCACATTCAACGGACCTGAGGACCTCCTCGACCTAATACCGGAGGACCTCCCCGAGAAGTTCACGTCCAGGGAGTTGGCTGAGGCACTGAGTCTGCGCCCCGCGGCCGCCCAGAAGATGACGTACTGCCTTCGGAAGATGGGGGTCCTCCGTGAAGCTGGGAGGAGGGGCAGGGCGCTTCAGTACCTGAACCCCCGGGGTCAGGATCAAGCGATTTAAATTTAAGCTCCGTAACAGTGAAAGGATTACATGAGTTCGGAGGCTCGGGTTTGCGGATAGGAGGCGTCGTTGACCTATCTACTGTCGACTGGTACGGGAACGTCTCCCTCATAGTCTTCTTCGCTGGATGCAACTTCCGGTGCCCCTACTGCCATAACTCTGGGCTGATCCCCATGGACTCCGGGGTGGAGGTTGACTTGGACTATATCCGGCAGCGCATTCTGGTCAACATGACCCCGGTCCCCGAGCTAGACTCCGTCGTCATCACCGGAGGGGAGCCGACCCTCCAGGCCGAAGCCGTCCGGGAGGTGGCGGGGCTCGTGAGGGAGCTGGGCCTCAAGGTGATGCTCGACACCAACGGCAGCGACGCCAAGGCCATTGAAAGCCTCTTGGAGGACGGACTCGTCGACAGAGTCGCCCTGGACATCAAGGCGCCCCTGAATCCCACGGACTACGCAAGGGGAGCTGGGGTCTCCAATGCAGGGGGGATCGTGGCGAACGTTCAGCGCACTCTCGACATCTGCAAGGAGTATGGCGTCGACGTGGAGGCCAGGACCACCGTCGACCCCACGGTCACCGACTCGGAGAGATTCATCAGGGAGATCGCAGGTGACATCAGGGACCGCTGTGCGGTCTATTACCTGCAGCAGTACGATAATACCGGGGAGGTCCTGAGCCCGAGGCTGAAGGAGCTTGCCCCCCCTTCGAGGGAGAGGCTGTTGGAGCTGGCCGAGGTCGCTCTGGGAGAGGGATTGGGGAACGTCTACGTCAAGACCAGGGAGGATGGTCTGGAGAGGGTTGGATGAGTGTGTCTGTGAAGAAGCTGATCCTTATCACCGGTATGTCCGGCTCCGGGAAGACCACCCTGGCCGACATGTTCAGGGAGGACGGGTTCTCGGTCCTGACGATGGGAGACGTGATACGGGGGCTGGCGGCTGATAGGGGCCTTGAGCCCACCCCCGAGGTCCTCGGCTCCATAGCGAGGGGCATCAGGGAGGAGCTGGGGGACACCGCCGTAGCGGTGAAGTGCGTCGAGAGGCTGAGGGATGTGGAGGAGCCCGTGGTGGTGATAGACGGCATAAGGAGCCTCGCCGAGGTCGACGTCTTCAGGGGGTCCTATGAGGGACTCCTCGTGGCTGTCCACGCTTCCCCGGAGATGAGGTACGAGAGACTCAGAGGAAGGGGGAGGAGCGATGACCCCCAGGACTTCAGTGCCTTCAGGGAGCGTGACCTGAGGGAGCTGGGCTTCAGCCTGGGCTGGGCCATAGCCCTGGCGGATCACGTGATAATCAACGAGGGCACCCTGGAGAACTTTGGTGAATTATACAAGGGGCTTCTAGGACGGTTGGAAGTGGGATGACCCAGCTGGAGGTCAGCATCCGGGTCGAGGTCCACCCAACGGAGAGCCGTGAGAAGGTGGAGAGCGCTGTCAGGAACGTCCTTGGTGAGGTCTCCCTCACCGCCGTTGATAGGGGAGACACGACCGTCCTGGAGAGCAGCCTTCAGGGTCTTGAGTCGCTCAGCTACCTCAGGGACCTCCTGAGGAGGACGAGGATAAGGGACGCGGCGAGGGGGTTTCTCACGAGGATATCTGGGGAGGGTGTGATGTCCTTTGGCCTCAATAAGCAGGCTGCGTACATGGGACGCGCCTCGTTCTACGGCTCGGGGGAGTCGCCCCTCGGCCCTATCCAGCTCACCATCAGAGGGGATACAGACGAAGTCATCAGGTTCCTCTGCGGTTAGGGCTCGAATAGATGATTTTACGCCCCATTTATAGTATATACTAATATGTATAATATATTTTGGAGTAATGAAGTGTCTAGCGGCATAATGTAGATATTTATTTAAGTGTGATGCACAACTGGCTTCTGATTAACTATGGCAAAAAAGTTGACCCCATGGGAGTCACAGCTCGCCAACGTGAAGAAGATCTGTGACCTCATGGGACTGGAACCTTCAGTCTATGAGGTCGTGAGCCACCCCAAAGAGGTCCTCAAGGTCTCACTGCCCCTGAAGATGGACGACGGCACCGTCAAGACGTTCGAGGGAGTCAGGATCCATCACAACGACGCACGGGGCCCAACAAAGGGCGGCATCCGCTACCACCCAGATATCGACATGGACACCGAGATGGCCCTGGCCGCTTGGATGACGTGGAAGAACGCCGTGGTCGACCTCCCCTACGGAGGAGGGAAGGGCGGCATCAACGTCGACCCCAAGACCCTCTCCAAAGGTGAGCTCGAGAGGCTCACGAGGATGTACGCAGTCGCCATCGCCAAGTTCATAGGCGTCGACC
>CAYONH010000099.1:0-6962 GCA_964405275.1 uncultured Candidatus Bathyarchaeia archaeon
ATACTGATAAAACAATCGTAAATTGGTGCGGAGGATGGGATTTGAACCCACGCTCCATCTACGACCTGCATTGTAGAGTAATTGCCTGAACCGCTGATCCTGCGCCTAGACCTTAAGCGGAGGTAAAGTCTAGAAACATGCACAAATAGGTGACAAGTGGTCTTATCTCCAAGGTGATTGGAGGATGGAGAACGGCGAACTGACCCAGCTCAAGGAAGTGTACGACGAGCTATGGCGCGACGCCAGGACGATGGTGAGGGACATGAACAGGAGCATAAAGTCTGTTTACCTCTCAGGCTTCTTCATGTTGTTGACGGCCGGCATGCAGCTCCTCTCGGCCCACCAGGTCTACATGAAGATACTCGGAGGCTCCACGAGGTGGCTTGACAAATTCTACCTGTACGCCATCTCTCTAGGCGTCGTCGTTCTGGCCATCGGCGGGATCTTTACCCTGCGCTCGTACAACGAGCTCAAGAAAAGGTACGCTAGACTATCCGAACTGGAGAAGACCCTAGAGGACTAGAGCATGACCCCCCGAGCAGCCCCTCCGCCTTCCAGGGCAGCGGAGAGGCTGAAGGAGTACCTCGACATTTTTGACTCGGCCGAGGAGAAACGGGGGAGGACCCTGAGATACGACATCTACAGGAGGGCCGGGAACCAGTGGCAGACGGACAGGATGATAGGCTACCTCGAGGAGAACGGGCTAATCGAGGGGAGCAAGGAGGAAGGATACCGGAAGACGGAGAAGGGCGAGACGTGGCACGACATCCTGAAGAGGCACAGCGACCTCGTAGGGGTGTTGACCCGGGAGCTCAGTGGGGACAGACGCAAAAGCCTGTGACTGACTACTGATTTGGTAACAGAGACCCCGGGGGGATTTGAACCCCTGCTCTCTTTCCAGTTTGGGCTCTGACGCCGCAGTCACCTGGATCATGAATCTTTGTACGTTAGCGTATCACATTTTTAGGTTCTATATAATTACATTTGGTGAGAGATTTAATATCAAGTAATAATCTAAGTATAAGCTGATGAGTGCCCACGATGTGAACGAGAGCATCGTTAGATTATACTTTGAATCAAAGAGGTTCCTTGTATGCTCACCTCTGTGAGGCCCCATAGGCGCTGAAAACTTGTTAGAAGTAAAAATCTTCGTAAATGCCATCAATCGGGGTACCCTTTGACAAACTGAAGCTTCTTTCTCCAGTCGTGGCTATCCAGGACCACACGGTTAAAAACGAGTTTGTCTTTTTTTCACCTCTGAAATTAGATAATACACCCCTCTCAGGATCTTTGAGTATTCGCTTGATATCATCAACGATGAGATCGTCCTTTTTCCTTTCAAACCATTTACTGATTTTATCATACCTTTCATACGTCTTATACATCGGGTCCCCATCGTCATTAAACCGTTTCATCTCCTCCGAAGTGAAGTGATTCGTGATCACGCCGAAGCCGTTTTCGGGGCGTATCACGTTGACGCCTTGCTGGGCCGCTTCGACGACCATGATGCTCCTAGAGTCGGCGACGAGGAAGTTCTTTGTCCACAGGTGGGGCAACTCCTTCAGAAGGCTTGCGGCCTCCTCGGTGTTCCCGCAGTTGTCCAACACCGCGCGTACTGCAATGTGGTCCCATACACCCGGTCTGCTGGTATACTTGCCCCGAACTCCTGTGGTTGCGATGGCCAACCCCTTCTCGTTTATCCCGTCTTCTCTGCCTACGATCATGTCGAAGACGCATCCCATGTGCGAGTAGTAACCTTTAGGATAGGTCTTGTACAGATCGAAATGCTGGAAGAACTCGGGGCCGTCATAGTTACGGGCAAAAAGGGTCTTACGATCTCTCGTGTGCATCCCGCCTACGGCGAAAACAGTGCATCCAGGGCATCTCCCCAGAGTCAGAGCGTGCGTGAGGATATTCTCGTAATCGTATTTACCCCCGTCGGCGAAGCCGCGGATTTCCTCTATAAGCTCAGGGACGACGTCTTTGATCTCGTCTTCAGTCTTCAAAGCAAACGATTTTTTACTTTCGGAATAGTGTGGGATTTCTCTATTCTGTTTTCTAAAGCGGTCTCCCATCTGGAGACCTATCTCATACGTTGTTCCTCGAACAACATATACCCTCATTTTAACAATCCTTTCCCCATCTTCTAGAACGTGTTATAGGGAGTGATATAGTGACAGCTGTAATTAATCTATATGGTACGCTCATGTAGTAAATCCCAAGAACTTTGAGGACGTCTTCGGTGACTCCATGAATTCGTACTGCCTGCTAAAATTTAGATGGTGCAGGGGGCGGGATTTGAACCCACGCCCTCCATCCGGCTTGAGCGTCGGTGCCTGTAACTTCTGGATCATGAATCCAGCGCGTAACGTGATTATACCTGAACCCAGCTAAGTAGAATGGAGACACCGGAAGAGGATAAATTAGGCTACGGCTGTTCCCAAGAAGGTTTCCATTCTTTAGCGTATCCCCGCTCCTGCCACATCCCGGGGTGGTCCACGAACTCAACGACGAGGTACTGGAGCGTCTCCTCGACGCTGCGGATCCCATGGACAGCCCCCTCGGGGGTGTACACCATCGAACCGGGGTCGATCTCGTAGCTCTCGCCATCGGAGAAGGCCACCCCCTGCCCCCTCAGGACGTACATCACCTCCTCAGGGTTCCTATGATCCGGCAGGCTTACCCCCACCGTGTTCGTCTGGATATCAACGCCGTGCATCCTCAGGGCGCCCATGGCGGCGTGGTCCTCCTCCCTGAAGATCTGGACGTAACCTACCAGCCTCCCCGCCGAGTGGGGTCTGGGGACCTCGTGCAGGTTACGGCTCCTCGACTTCGCCCACCGGAACGCGGGTCTAGGGACCTGGTAAGAGATGGAGAGCACCCTCACATCCCCCTCGCCCGCGTGGTGGAGGCTGTGCCTCCTGACGGGCTCTCCGCCCCAGGGGGCGTTGCATGGTACGAACCAAGCCGAATCTTGGTGCAGCAGGGAGCCGTTTTGACCGTTCTGAGTGGCGCATCCCTGGATGACGTAGTGCTGGTACTCGGTGAGGGGTGAACTGAACTCCACGCTTCCCCCCTCAGATAACGTGAAGTGTCTAACCTCCAATCCGCCATCGACCGAGCTTAGGAGCACTCGTTCGACAGCCCCCGGTGCGACCTCCTCGCCGGCGACGTCCTTGACGTTCACGTGCAATCCATTCACCTCCACGGGGTCGGGTTGGTCTGCCCCTGGTACCCCCTCTCCGTCCAGCTCTTGTCGTGCTCTATCATCTCCAGGCAGATGTACTCCAGGATGTCGTCATTCGTGTTCCAGATACCGTGCTCAGTCCCCTCCCCGGTATAGAGGAAGGAGCCAGGCCTCACGTCGTACACGACCCCCTCAGCCATCGCCTTCCCGGTGCCCCTGAGGAAGAACATTATCTCGGCGGGGTTCCGATGCCCCCTCAGGATGCCGTCCTCGTCGATGGTCCCCTTGTGCTGGCCCGGGGGGTGGGTCTGGATGTCCAAGGCGTGCATCCTGAGGGCTCCCATTACGGCGTGTTCCTCCTCGGTGAACAACTGACTCGCGACGATGTTGCTCCTGTTCACCCAGGGCGTCTCGTAGAGGTGTCTGGACCTGCTCTTCGCCCAGCGGAAGGCGGGCCTAGGAACCCTGTACGCGACTGTGAATATCCGAGTCTCACCCTCCCCTGCATGGGTGAACCCCTGGGGCCTAAGGCCCACAGCCTGCTTCAATGGGTCGTGGTGACCGGCGGGTGAGAAGATGGTCGTGTCGGCCGGGGCCCTCGTCGTGCGTCCCGATATGATGTAATGCTGGAACTCGGTCATAGGCTCCTCTATGGCGAGTGTACCTCCATCTGAAAGGGTGTAGTGGCGGGCGCAGCACATCCCCTCGGGATCTCCCTCATCCCACCCCATGAGCACCCTCTCGACTACCCCTGGCGCGACCTCCCTGCCCACGACATCCCCGACGTTAACATGCATTGTAATCCCACTACAATGTTCACCAAGACATTTTAAAAACCGAGGTATGAAGCGGCTTGAGTGCATTATTGTCAAAAATGTGACTACAACCTCAAAACCCCAATCCCGAAATGATGATGAAAGACCATCCCCCCCAATCTACTCCGCGCGGAGAAGTAGATGAAAAGTGCCGGGGGCGGGTTTGAACCCCTGCGTCCAGTCGGACACCAGCTTTCCAGACGAGCCCCACACAGGCGAGTTGGCTCCCTACCAGGCTGGGAGACCCCGGCTCAGAATATAGAGGTTCGCACAGAAAACACAATGAAAAGGGGTTATCCCCAGTAACTGACGCTGATAGAGTGCGGAGGGTGGGATTTGAACCCACGCTCTCTATCCGGCCTGGGCGCCGGTGCCGCAGTCCTCTGGATCATGAGTCCAACGCTATTGGATAAGCCAGGTACTATTCACAAGTAAAATTCTTGATGTATCATTATATTACATTAAATAACTTAACTTCAGAGATGTGAAGGTGATGAAGTAGAATGAAAGGAGAATTAAAGATTAGAGAATACAAGGAAGAGGATCTACTAGTTCTCCGACCTCTGATAATTGAAGCAAAAAATTTTGGGGAGCCTTTCATGGAGTCAGAAACGCTGAACATAAAAAGGGATAGTATCTCCGATTTCGGTCACGTCTATGTGGCAGCTCTCGGAAATGTAGTGGTCGGCTACATAACCTTGAGGAAGAACATTTTCGCTGTGGCTGTAGATTCTATCATCGTTAAAAAGGAGTACCAGCGAAAAGGGATAGGCAGAGAACTCATAGAAAACGCGAAGGCGTATGCAAGGTCGGAGGGATTCAGGGTCTTGAGAACCGACACGGCCTCCTTCATGGAGTACGCGATTAAGTTCTATCTCGCATGTGGCTTCGTGCCATGTGGTTATGTGCATCACGATTTTGGGTTAAATACTACGCAGGTGCATTTCTACATCGATCTATCAGACAAGTGTTAGGTATTTTGAGTACCGGGGGCGGGGTTTGAACCCAGCCCTCTATCCGGCATTATTGTAAGCGTTGATTTTCTCATTTCTGATATTGATAGACTGCTTCACTTGGTCGCATGATTTAATTGTATTTTTTATAGTCAATATATTGTATAGGGTTGAGGTAATTGAAAGATATGGATGAGTCTTATTCTTGGGAGGAAGTTAAAAAATTCTTTAAAAATTTTAAAATTCCTTGGCCTTATGTAATGAATAGAGTATACCTTAATCGATATAAAACAAGACACATTCAAAAAAGTCCAGGTGAACGTTATTCAAAAGAAGATATAAAAAATATGTTAGGTTGGCGTGAATTAAAAGCTTGGCAATATGATTATGCAGATGGTTATCTTATTGATTATTGTTGGCTAAGTATTGACGAAGGTCAAGCAGGTTATATCCCAATAAATTCTAATCTTCGAAAGTTGCAGGATATTATTACTACATCCGAACTTGATATTGATAATATTTATAGGAAATTAACTTATTTTTCACATCTCGAACATGTTTTAGATTTCTTCAGGGATAAATATGATTGGGAAATTTTGCCAATAGCATTTGAATATTTTCTTAATCTATTTGAATTTTTTATTTTATCAATGATACATATGTCCATGTTCTTTTTACAACTATATTTTGAACAATCGACTTTAATGAATTCAAATTATAAACCTAAACGTTTTGAGGATATAGTGGATGCGCTTAAACCGATCGAGAATAAAATGCTTGGGTTTCAAAGTATTGATTCAAGCCTTTATCTAACTGCATTAAGCGAGATTAGAAATCAAATGGTACATTTATCAACTTTAAATATAGAAAGAGATAATCAAGAGGGATTTCTTTCCATACAAATCCCGCACAAAAAAAGAAAAGGAATATTTAACGACTATCTTCGTTCTCTTTTTGATGATTATGATGGTAAATTAATATGTGATAGCTTTATTGAGATAGAAGATGAACGTTTTCCAGAATTTTATTTTTCTCTGAGAGTATCAAAAAAAGCAATGCTGGATATTCCTAATTCAATAGTAACATTCAGTACATCCCTTTCAAATATTATGAAAATATGCTCAACACAATTGTTTTTCATAGCTAAATGGTCAACCGATCAACTTCTTTCAGAGTTGACAGAAACTTGTTTATGACTAAATAAGAAGCATAATGGTACGGGATTTGGTCTCTCGTTTTTTTTATCAGGTCTGGGCGCTGGTGCCGCAGTCCTCAGGATCATGAATCTTTGCACGTTAGCCTATCACGTTTTTAGGTTCTATATAATTACATTTGGTGAGAGATTTAATATCAAGTAATAATCTAAGTATAAGCTGATGAGTGCCCACGATGTGAACGAGAGCATCGTTAGACTATACTTTGAATCAAAGGGTTTCCTTGTCCGAACCAATGTTCAGTTTTTAAAACCTAAGGAAAAGACAGGGAAGCAATCAAGTGGATATGGAGATTTAGATCTTGTTATAATGAATCCGCATACAGGTGAGAAAGCCGTAGTCGGTGTGAGTGCTTGGCACACTGAAAGAATAACTCCTTCTTATATTGATGAATGGGGTCATCGCATATTCAGCTTTGTTGGTGACCTAGCCTTACAGAAGGCAACTGAAATATTGGGGACATCAGATTTCAAGAAAATACTCGTGGTTTCAAGACTTGGAGCAAGACCAGAGAGTCGTCAGAAGTTCATAAAGAAAGCACATATAAAAGGGGTAGATGAAATTCTTGAATTTCCAGAGATATTGAGAGATTTAGTGGATTATGTAAATGTAAAGCCGAGTTACGACAACGAGGTTCTCCAAATAATTAGACTTCTAAAAATTTATGAGCTATTCTAATTCTACATAAAAACCACGCTCTCTGTCCGGCCTGGGCGCTGGTGCTTTTTCCTGTTCTAAGTGAAGCAGATGCCTTAGTAAAAACTGGAGGGCGTTGTCAATCTCTCTTTCCAAC
>CAYONH010000100.1:0-6925 GCA_964405275.1 uncultured Candidatus Bathyarchaeia archaeon
TGCTGCTTGACAACCTCCTAACCGATATGAAGGTGTATACTAATGGGGAGAGCAACGCTTCGATACCCCTCGATTATACAGGCTTGGAGAAGACTCAGATATTAAAAGACAGAATCGGCGAGTTACGCAACGTACTCTTCCCTGTGAACATATCCAGGGAGGTGAACCCTTGGAAAGACAGCGGTTACAGGGATACTAATGATGTACTGAACGTCGTGGAGTCCTTGAAGGTGAGTATTGCACAGTCGTGGGTCATATTATCGAGGATGAGTGTGGCTCCGAGCCCAGAGGAGTATACCAGTGTGATACTTATTGAGGCGTCTCGGGGCCGGGGAACAAGCGGGTGCAGTGTTGATGGTTCAGCGCGTCCATTCTGTCTATAGGCATGACTCGAGGTTCCGCAGCTTTTATAGGAGGTACTCCAAGCGGAGGGGAGGTAAGAAGGCGGTGGTGGCTCATGAGATGATTCGCATCGTCTTCTACATGTTGAAGATGGGTGAGGCGTATCGGGGTGAGAATCGGGGGGTGACGGAGAGAAGGCTTAGAAGCATGGAGAGGAGAGCGGTAAACGGGTTGCGGAACTGATACGGATGCCGCCTTGAGTCCTCAGCTCCTCAAGTGTTTCTCAAAGGAGCGCGCGTTAAAGAGAAGGTGCCTCTATCTTGTATCCCTTTGGAGGCTGCTTCTCCAGTAGGTGCTCCACGAAATAGTCCCACTTCTTCCTGATGAAGTAGGGGTTGTTGCCAAGGCTATGGTTCATGTTGGGCATGATCAACATGTCGAAGTCCTTGTTGGCCTTGATGAGTGCGTTAACCACCTGCATCGTCAATGCGGGGTGGACGTTGTCATCCAGCTCACCGTGGATCAGGAGCAGTTTTCCCTTCAGGTTACCCGCGAGGAGGGCGTTGATCTGGTTGACGTAGTTATCTTCATCTAGCATGCCTTGGTACTTTTCGCCCCAACCTGCGTGATAACCTCTTTGATCGTGGTTTCCCGCCGACGATACGGCTACTTTGTAGAAGTCAGGGAACATCAGGAAGGCGCGGGTCGATGCATTTCCGCCCCCTGAGTGGCCGTAGACCCCGACTCGGCTTATGTCCATGTAGGGTCGAGTGGCGGTTAGCTGCCTGATGACATGGATGTGGTCACTTATCCCTCCGCCATCTCCAAGCCTGCCGTACGACATGTCCTGGAAGGCCTTAGACCTGTATGACGTGCCTGGGCCATCTACGGTGATGACGATAAATCCCAGCTCAGCAAGGGCTTGGGGCTCCCAGAAGCCCGACGCTGCCATTGGTGTGAGGGGGAACGACTTTGGGGCTCTGATGGTCTGGGGGCCCGGGTAGATGGAGTCAATGATAGGATACTTCTCCTCTGTGTTGAACCTGGTCGGTTTGTAGATGACCCCGTAAAGGTTTGTAACGCCGTCGCATGCCTTGACCTTGAATCTCTCAAGCCCTTTCCAGCCCATTACTTCGAGTAGTTCTAAGTCTGCATCCTCAAGCATAAGAATCTGCTTTCCGTCGCAGTCTCTGAGCACCGTTACGGGTGGGGAGTCAACCCTAGAGCTGGTATCAACGAAGTGTCTACCATCTGGTGAGAACTTGACTTCGTGGTCAGCGTCCTCAGGGGTAAGCAGGATAAGGTCACTACCGTCAAAGTTCATCCTGTAGAGATGCCTGTAATATGGGTCCCTGCCATTCTCTCCTCCACACGCCGTTACGTATATCCGCCGTTTTTCCTCGTCCACGTGCAGTAGGTCCCTCACAACCATGACTCCATCGGTTATACGGTTCTTCTCAGCCCCCGTCTCCCCATCGTGAAGGTACAGATGACCCCATCCGTTCTTTTGGGAAAACCATATGACTTCACCATTCTCAAGCACCCTCACGTTCGGTAGGGATCCCATGAAGCTGGAGGTCAGGTTAGGCTCCACATGCGTCGGGCCTCTTTCCTCAAGTATAACTCTTACCGAGCCCGTCTCAGGGTTCACCTTCAATAGTCTGAGGGCCTTGTCGCCGCGCTCCCTGAATATATAGTTGATAGATGCTGAGTCTTCACTCCACCAGACCTCCTTTATCTCGATGGGAAGAGGCCCTCGTGTGTCAGTCTGAGGCTCGTAGTCAACCTCTATCTGCTCTCCCTTCTCGACGTCGAGTATAACAAGACTGGCCAATGGGACCACTTCATCTCCTGGTAGAGGGTATAGAAATGTATAGAGGACCGGTCGTACACTGCCGTCCGGTGGTGCGTTCTGCAATAGGTGGAAAGGCTCTACACCACGTTCATCAAGCCTGTGTGTGACCAATCTCCTCGAGTCATGCGACCACAAGGCGACCGGCGGGACCTTCTTTCCCGCCCTCATGTTCGAGATGTAAAACAGGTTGGACTCGGCACGAGTACCATAAGCGTTGTGAAGCTCTCCATTAGTCGTCAGTTGGCGCTTCTCCCCTGTTTCTAATGATTTAACATAGATGTTATAGTCCTCCACGTATGCCGCCCAAAGTCCGTCGGGTGAGATTAGCTCGCTCGGTGATGCCTCGCTCTTCTCCCCTTGTTGACCACACCTGTATGTCTCAGTGTCGCAGACCCAGCGGCTGTTACCTATGTTGAACTTTATCTTGTTCTCTTGGATCTCTATGGTGTCGAATGGTAGGTTTGTGTGGTCATATGGTATACTTGCGGCCTCTGAGAGGCTAGAGGCTAGTCTTACGTGGTCGAAGGCATGCTTTCTTTTCCCTTGCACGACGTCAACTATTATGAACTCCTTCCCGTCCCTAGTGTGGTTTAAGTACCAAAACTTGTCCTCTTTCCCCAGCCAGTTTGGCTTAACCTGGACATTGTATATCTTCTTCTGGACGTTCCATCCTAGGAACTGAGCGGCTCTTGCGTAATACTCCTTTGATAATTGGTTATCTCCATTCAATATGGCTCAAATAGAGATGTCTTTCCTAATTTTAATAATATTTATTTACGCGCGCGCATTCAGACGCATCCTTCAATCAATCGCACCGTCACTCTATGTCCTGGACCACATCAAGGAGGCGATCATGTACCTTCTGTTTGGGAGCTGCTCCAAGGAATTCCCCGACGTTCGTATTCGAGGGGACATAAACGTTCTCCTAGTAGGGGATCCCGTGCTGGGATAAGCCAGCTACTTTAATTAGCTGCAAAGCTCCTACGATGCTTCGGAATTACTGCTATCAAACCTATCTCTACTACTCTATTCCACCTAGTTCCAGGCCACTCCAAAACTAGGAACCCGGTGATATCACCATCGGTCTCTGTAACGAATACCTCGGCAGCACTATCGCTCCTCGATACCCAGTCAAGTACACCTTGAGCTTCATCCCGGTTTATGTTGAGAGAGGTCACACACATGTTGATGGTTTGACTGAGACCTTCATTCATAATCGCCCTAACATGTTCTTTAACCATTTTTCTTTACCTCCTACGCTTTAACTCACTGATATTAGTGAGGAAATGTTGGGAACTAGGTCGCCTGAATGTGCGATTATGTATCTTCGATATGTACCGTCATCATCGCCGCATACACACGAGAATCAGATTATAACCATACGCGATCACGATGGGTCACCTCAGCCTCGATACGTTATATACCGAGCACTGCTTTAGAATGATTAAGATATTGAATAAAAAACTTACACATACAACGCGTTCAACGGTTTTTAGGTTATGAAGGGTCTCGATACACGGTGTATATAAGGTGTTATCAAAGCCCTTAGTTTTAAACTTGTTAATATGCATTGGAATTTACTTGTCTAAGGTTTGTTATCTGGCTTAATATTATTATTTCACCAAAAGGTATTAATTTAGGAGATTTTTTACTAAATATCTTTAAATGGTGAATGCAGGGACTATCCGTGAAGGGTGTTAGAATGTTCGATGGAGAGAAAGCATACGCCCATCTACGGGAACTCGCAGCCGAGATAGGACCAAGAGCCAGCGGAACCCAGAACGAGAAGAGGGCGGCGGAGTACATCTCCTCCCACTTCAAAAGTCTGGGGCTCAATGCATATTATCAGGAATTCAATGTACGCACCGCCTCAGCTTTGACTCAGAGACTTGAGGTGCTGAAGCCCTACCAAGACGAAGTGGAGTGCACAGCATTCCTCCTAGCAGGGGACACAGGACCGGATGGAGTTGAGGGAGAGCTAATATACATGGACTCGCTCTCGGACGAGTACATCTCATCGGAGATAGACGGAAAAATAGTGATAACCTCTGGTTTCTTCAGGAAAGGCTTGGAGCTCTTCAAGAAGCACCGGCCTAAGGGCATCATCAATATAGGGAGGAGCCCCCGGATGCCAGTAGGACACACCTGGGGAGCAGCCAAGACTAAAGAAAAATACGGCCCCATGCCAACAATCAATGTTACATTCGATGACGGGTTGAAGCTCCTCGAGTCGAATGTGGAGAAGGTTCGCTTAACCGTCGTGACCGACGAAAGAGATGCCGTGACCCAGAACGTCATAGGAGAATTGGTAGGTTCTGAACGACCGGATGAGATCGTTATTATCGGCGGGCACTACGATACAGTTCCCGATGTCCCTGGGGCTTCAGACAACGCCGGGGGCACAGCTGTGGTGATGGAGCTAGCCCGGGTCTTCAAGGAGAAGGGGACTCAGAGAACTATGCGTTTCACCGCCTGGGCAGGAGAGGAGATGATGCTCTTGGGTAGCGGACATGACGCCCTGAGACTGAAGAAGGATGACGGGAAGATAAAAAAGAAAGACCCCGAAGCAGAGTCGGAGTTAGATAAGGTTAAACTCGTGGTAAACGTGGACGTTCAGGGAGCCAGGATAGGGACAAACCAGGCCTCAGCCCTCGGACCATCTGAGCTCGGAGCCTCGGTTAAGCTCCTCGCGAAAGTGGAGGGCATCTCTGTGCCTATGCCCCTAAACGGAGGGGCTGTCCAAGATGGCGTATACTCATCTGATGGCACCTCCTACTCGAGCATAGGTATCCCCAGCGTCAACTTCATGCGATATGGGAAGACACCACTACACAGCGTAGAAGACACTATTAGGTGGTTAGACTCAGGAGCCCTGAGGATGCAAGGGGCATTCATAGAGAGGTTCCTAACGATGTACATTGCCGAGTCAAAGACTTTCCCCTTCGAGAGAGCTGTGTCTGAAGAGCAGATGAAGGCAATTGAGAGGTACTATCAGAAGTTCTTGATAAGACCTCCAGGTGAGTAACCTCCAGAGGTTACCTCTCCTTAAAAAAAGGGTTATTAGATTCTCGGGTTCTTGGTGAGCAGCTCACACCCGTCCTCAGTGACCACGACGTTCTCCTCGAAGCGTACGCCACCGTAGTTGGGCAGGTATATTCCTGGCTCTATCGTGAAGACCATGCCTTCATCGAGGATCTGCTCTGATGTCTTCGAGAGAGTTGGTATTAGAAAGCCGCTTAGTGTGTGGCCCAGCGTATGAGGGTAGTCAGGGAAGCCGTGCTCCTCGAGCACATGTCGAGAAATGAGGTCCAGATCTTTACATTTTACGCCAGGTTTTACTCTGTCCAATACTGCTTGCACTGACTTGTCCACCGCGTTGAGCATCCGGTGCTTCTTCTCGTCGCCTTCCCCTACGAGGTAGGTTCTAGACTCGTCTGCCGCGTATCCGTCTTTTAAGGGTCCAAGATCAATAATGACCAAGTCTCCTTTCTTGAGTTTTCTCTCGCCAGGCCAGCCATGGCACAGCCCAGCCCTCTCCCCGCTTGAGATTATGGTGGGGAAGGACTGCATCTCAGTTCCCCTACGCATCATCGCATAGTTGGCCTCGGCGGCAACCTCTATCTCGGTCATACCGGGCACCAAGCTCTCCCTTGCCGCAGCGACGGCGATGTCAGCGAGCTTGGAGACCTTTCTCTGATATTTCACCTCCCCCGGATACAGGCCACAGAACACCTTGGATAGTATATTCGGAGTGATATCGACGATCTCAGTCTTCAGCCTTTCCTTGTAGTATTCATAGCTGCTATATGAGAGGGCGGATCGGCCGCTCATGCTCACCCCAAACTTAGAGCCATTACTACTAAGGTGTTCCAAAACAAAATCAGCCACGTATTCATCAATTTTACTCCGATCCTCTATCTCCCTGACACGTATCCAGGACTCATCCTTAGCCTCCTCGAAGTCTGTCGGGTTACAAAGGAGGGTTGCGTCTCCATCCCTAGGTATAACAATAGCGTTCCCAGCATAGCTGTCGGTCAGCTTCTTATACGCAGATGCGAATGCGAATACGCCTGAACGAATGATGTAGAGGACGTCGATGTTCTCACTCTCCATCAATCCTCTTAAGTGCTTCATCCTTTTCTTACAGAAATCAACTGGTTCAGACAAATGTATCCTTTCAAAGTAAATACAAGATATATATAAAAATAGATGATAATAAAATGAATAAATGTTAGAAGAATGTAACGTTATACAATGACGAGTTATTTCTTATTACATCATCAAGAAGGTCTTATGATGTGCATGAAGATAACGCAAAATGAAAGATGTATTTATGCGTGTTGTTGATGCTAATGGTCTTGTAGTCATCGTAGTATATAGTGGTTAATAATGAAAGATTTATCAAAAAGGAGGATTAATGAAATTCAATGCATCGTGGAAGGAATGTACATTAATCTCGAATTATTGATTTGAATATAAGCTCACTCGTGGACCCAGTCCAGACGAATAGAAAAAAATGTAGTGATAAACAAAGATGGATTTACACTTTTCACTAACAATATAAAAACTCTATGATTACCTGAGGATTTTGATTATCTATACTTTCAGCTAGTGCTCGGTTTTCAGTTGAACCTACATAAAACGGCTCTCGACACACCCATAACCCCGCTCCGCCCATGAGCCACCCACCCAGAGACCATCCTCCCCAAGGCCTCACAGCCTTCTTCT
>CAYONH010000101.1:0-5077 GCA_964405275.1 uncultured Candidatus Bathyarchaeia archaeon
TGTGGGGCAGTTGAACCTCTCCGTCTCCTTCAAGAACTCCTTGGTGAGGTCGATGTCGAACATGGTCTGGGTCTGGATGAAGTCTGCGCCGATCTTCACCTTCCTGCCGATCTTCAGTATCTCCGGGTCCAGCGGGTTGGCGTTGGGGTTGGCGGCAATACCGACGTTCATCTCAACCTTGCCGTGGATCTCGTTCCCCTCCAGATCGGTCCCCTCATCAATCATCTTCTTGAGGAGGTACACGAACTGGGCCGAGTCCAAGTCGTACACGGCGCGACCCCCTTTGTTGTCGCCGAGGACCGTGTGATCCCCCGAGATGGCGAGGACGTTCTTTATCCCCAGGTACGATGCGGCAAGGAGATCCGATGTGAGGGCTAACCGGTTCCTGTCGCGGACAACTACCTGGTAGACCGTCTCAAGGCCCACGTCCCTCTGTACGACATATGACGGTATGAGCGAGTTCATATAGGCCATAGCGAGAGGGTTGTCAGTCACGTTCGCCGCAACAACGTACGGCTTCATCGCTCTCGCGCTCACGAGGATCTCCTCGAGGTCGGTAACTTTCTCGGGCTCTAGTTCCCCTGTGAGGACGAAGTTACCCTTCTCGATCTCCTTCATGAGTTTACTGTATGCAGGGCGATTCGATGCCATATTCAAAAACTCCTAAGATCTATAAGCTTAAGCTGAAATGCATTTAAAGTTTTTTTAGAATATATTAATTCATACTAAACATATTTCGATAAATACGAGATAAGTTTTATAATGTCTAATTTGAAAGGTTAAAGATCATAACGGGTGTGTCTCATTGTCAAAAAAAGATCTGAAGCTTAAGATTGATGAGTTCTCTTCTGCGGTTGGTTCGTTTAAGGGCGTCGAGATAGAGATCGGGAGGGTCTACGACGACTCCTGGGAGGAGCCTATGGGCCCAACACCCTATCCGAGCATCGGGACGCTGCGGAATTGGGATAGGAAGCTCTTAGAGAGGTACAAGCCGTTCTACATGCCATTCTGTGATCTATGCTGCCTCTGTACTTTTGGAAAGTGTGATCTAACGGGGGACAAGCGTGGAGCCTGTGGGATTACTATGGCGGCACAGCAATCTAGGATCGTCCTACTCGCCTGCTGTATAGGCGCTTCTACTCACTGCGCCCATGCCAGACACATGCTCGAACACCTCATAGAGGAGTTCGGCCGCGACGCTCCAATAGAGGTTGCCCTAAACACGAACGTGGAAGCACCCAACATACGCCTAGTCTGCGGTATCAAGCCAAATACGCTCAGGGACTTCGAGGACGCGCTGGATTATGTAGAGACCCAGCTGGTTCAGCTTGTGGCGGCGGCTCATACGGGTCAGGAGGGCGATAACATCGACTTCGAGTCTAAGGCTTTCCACGCTGGTATGCTGGACCATGTGGCCATGGAGGTGGCGGACATCGAGCAGATCACGACGTTAGGCATGCCCAAAGGCATCCCGGATGCTCCCATGACGGAGCTGGGCTTTGGCAGCATAGACGCCAACAAGGCCGTAATCCTGTGCATAGGGCACAACGTGCTGCCAAGCGTCGACATCATCGATTACCTTATGGAAAATGACCTCTTCGGTGAAGTTGAGATCGGCGGACTCTGCTGCACGGCCCACGACAACAGCCGGTACAATACGAGAGCCAAGGTCATCGGACCCATCTCGTGGCAGCTAAGGTATCTCCGCTCCGGCATCCCCGACCTCATCGTCGTCGACGAGCAGTGCATCAGGACCGACATCCTCATAGAGGCCGAGAAGCTGGGTGTCCCGGTGATAGCCACCAGTGAAAAAAGTATGCTTGGGCTCCCCAACAGGACCCACGATCCGCCCGACAATATAGTGGCCGATTTAGTCGAAGGGAAGGCCCCCGGTGCCCTGATCATTGAGCCCAAGAAGGTGGGGGAGGTGGCGGTCAAGACCGTCCTGGGAGTAGCCCCGACGAGGAAGGACTACAAGCCCCTCTCCGGTGATGACATCCAAGAGATGGCTGAGCACTGCAGGAACTGCGAGGAATGCGTGCGGGCTTGCCCCAACAACCTGCCCATCATGGAGGCCGTCCAACAAGCTGCAGAGGGCAACTTCGAACTGCTGGGAGATATCTATCCGGCTTGCGTCGGCTGCGGAAGATGTGAGAGCGCCTGCCCCGAGAACATGCCGCTGATAACCTTCTTCAACAAGGGTGCTGAGGAGCGGATCGCGAACGAAAAGTTCCCCATGAGGGTAGGCCGGGGCGCCGTTCAGGACGTGGAGATAAGGGAGGTCGGAAGGGGTATTGTCTTTGGGGAGATCCCGGGTATAGTCGCCCTTGTCGGCTGCGCCAACTATCCGAAAGGGGGTATCGACGTCGCCAAGATAGCAGAGGAGTTCCTAAACCGGAGATTCATTGTGGTGGCGACAGGCTGCGCTGCCATGGACCTAGCTATGATACGGGACGAGGAGGGCCAGAACCTCTACGAGAAGTACCCCGGCAACTTTGACGCCGGCGGATTGATAAACATAGGCAGCTGCGTCTCGAACGCCCACATCACGGGGGCGGCCATAAAGATTGCCAACATCTTCGCCAAGCGTCCTCTGCGGGCCAACTACGAGGAGATCGCTGACTACGTCTACAACCGAGTCGGGGCGGTGGGAGTAGCATGGGGCGCCATGTCCCAGAAGGCCGCGAGTATCGCTTCAGGCTGCTGGCGCCTCGGCATACCCGTGGTAGTCGGCCCCCACGGCGCAAAGTATCGCAGGAACCTGCTAGGTCGCAAGGAGAAAGATGAGGACTGGATGACCTACGACGCAAGAACAGGGGAAGAGGTCTACACAGGCCCGGTACCCGAACATCTGTTCTACGCCGCGGAGACAGCTGAGGAAGCTATAGTGATGATCGCAAAGCTCGTCATGCGCCCAAACGACACCACTAAGGGTAGGGCCGTGAAGCTCAGCCACTACATCGATCTCCACAAGAAGTACTACGGCACAATGCCCGACGACCTCCAATACTTTGTCAGGAGAGAGGCTGACATCCCCTTCACCATGAAAAACGAGATCTTGGAGTATCTCAAGGAGAAGGGCTGGGTAGAGGACAAGATAGCCATACCAGACCCGACGCTCCTTGACAGGATGGTTAGGAGGCGAGAGTGATGGCGGCTAGGATGATCCCTGGGCAGACCGCAGAGATAGCGGGCCCCAAGAAGGCCTTCGTCATCCCAAAACCTGAGGTGGCGGCTTCCTTGATAAAGAGGGCCAAGAGGCCCCTCTTGGTGGTAGGATCAAAAGCAGTTGAGACCCAGACCATGGACGGTGATCTGATAGACACAGCCATCAGGCTTCATAATACAGGCAGGCTTCAAGTTGTAGCAACGGCCCATATAGTTGGAGAGTTCATGAAGAGGGGGGCAGAGGGGATCCACAGCATGCAGATGATGAACCTGGGAGACCGCCTGCGGGATCCAGATTGGAGGGGGCTTGACGGTGAGGGTGCCTATGACCTGGTGGCCTTCGCGGGCACCCTCTATTACCTGGAGTGGCTGGTGGAGTCAGGGCTGAAAAGCTTCGCCCAGGACCTGACGACCATCTCCCTTTCAAGGAGCTATCAACCCAATGCGAACTGGTCTCTGGGCACCATGAAGGCCGATAAGTGGAAAGAGGTTATAGATGTGATAGTGAAGAGTATCACGGAGGACAACTAGGATGTCAATGTTCGAAGACATACCCGTCGACGTTGGAATAATCTACGAGGGCGAGAGGATCCGGGGGCGGGATATGCAGTTTGAGCTCGGCGGACCCCGGGAGGAGTACAAGTTCGAGCTTGTCCAAGCGAAGGACCTCGACGAGATCGAGGACGGGAAGATCGAGATAATCGGTAAAGACATTTCAGAACTTGAGGCAGGAAAGAACACGCCCTTCGGAATGATCATCTACGTCGCGGGAGAGGAGATGGAGAAGGACCTAGAGGGAGTCGTTGAGCGTCGACTGCACGAGTATGTGAACTTCATAGAGGGTTTCATGCACCTTAACCAGCGCTACGATGTCCAGATGAGGTTGAGTAAGAAATCCTTCGAGAAAGGCTTCAACAGCTTCAAGCTCTTTGCCGAGGTATTGATGCGGCTCTACAGGAGCGAGATGTCCTTCATCGAGAAAATCCAGATAACGTTCATCACAGAGCCAAAGTTGGTTGAGGAGTGGTTCGGGAAGGCGATGGAGATCTACGAGGAACGAGACGCTCGAGCCAGGGGAATGAGCGACGACGAGGTCGACGTCTTCTATGGCTGCAGCCTTTGCCAGTCTTTCGCCCCGACCCACCTATGCGTGATCACCCCCCAGAGGTACGCAAACTGCGGGGCCATCAGCTGGTTCGACGGCAGGGCTAGCGCCAAGGTCGACCCCAAGGGACCCGTCTTCGAGATACCAACAGGTGATCTCATCGACAGTGTGACAGGGGAGTACGCCGGCGTTAACCAGGTCATCAAGGAGAAGTCCCTGGGGGAAATAGAGAGGGTGCAGCTCTACACAGCTTTTGGCTACCCTCATACAAGTTGCGGGTGCTTCGAGGGCTGCTTGTTCTATATCCCAGAGATGGACGGGTACGGCGTGGTCCACCGCAATTTCAAAGGCGAGACCGTGAACGGCCTCAACTTCGTGACGATCTCCGACCTCACCGCCGGAGGGAGGCAGGTTGATGGCTTCCACGGCCTTTCCATAGAGTACATGAGGAGCCCCAAGTTCATGCAGGCGGACGGGGGCTGGGACCGGGTGGTTTGGATACCCGTGGACATCAAGGAGCGTATCAAAAGCTTCATGCCCCCAGAGATCGTCGACAAGGTCGCTACAGAGGAGGACGTCTCCGACCTCGATGAGCTGAAGGCATTCCTCCAGGAGCAGGAGCACCCCATCATCTCGAGATGGAAGGCGACCCCCAAGGAGGAGCCCGGCGAGATCACTGTGCCCACCCTGGAGCTCCCAGCCAGCGCGATCCCCATACAGGGAGTCCCCGCAGGGATGGGCTTCAGGATCATCCTGAAGAACGCCAAGATCCGAGCCGAGAAGATGATTATAAAGGCGGATAAG
>CAYONH010000101.1:5177-6909 GCA_964405275.1 uncultured Candidatus Bathyarchaeia archaeon
GGAGCCGACTCGCAGGTCTCAAGGGAGACCCAGAGCTGAACCACCCCCTCTCCTCGGGCACGACGAACGCCTGGGCAGCAAGGGAGGCATGGATGAAGATGGGGCCCGAGTGGGCGCCCAGGGAGCTCAGGGGGCCCATCTGGGAGACAGTAACGGGGCTGACTCTCCTCCTCGCCGGCGTTGACTACTTCATGATGATGCACCCGGCTGCGGCCAAGGAGCTGGGCAAGATGATCGACAATCTGATGAGCGGGAAATCAGCGGAGCCCGTCGACTGGGTCTCGCTGAAGCTATAGGAGGAGATGACATGCCTGCGAAAGAACTGAGCCCGATAGAGGTCTACCAGCTACTGCCAGGGACAAACTGCAAGGAGTGCGAGGAAACCAACTGCATGGCGTTCGCCGCTAAGCTCGTCAACAGGGAGGCGACGTTGCACGAGTGCCCTCCCCTCCTGGAGCCGAAGCACAAGGAGGCGTTCGACAAGCTGTGGGCACTCCTGAAGCCATCCATAAGGGCGGTCGAGGTGGGAACAGGCGAAAGGAAGGTGACCCTGGGCGGCGAATACGTCCTCCACCGCCACGAGTTCACGTACTTCAACCCAACCGCGATTGCGATCGACGTAAGCGACGAGATGCCCGAGGAGGAGTTCGAGGCACGCATTAAGACGGCCACCGACTTCAAGTATGACTACATCGGCATGACCCTCACCCTCGACATGCTCGCAATCAGGTCCACATCAAACGATCCCGAAATGTTCGCAGCGGCTGTGAGGAAAGCGGCCGGGCTAACTGACCTGCCTCTGATCCTCTGCGTTACTAATCCAGCCGTCATGGAGAGCGGTCTATCCGTTGCCGGAGAAAGAAAGCCCCTCATCTACGCAGCTAGTAAAGATAATTGGAAGCAGATGGCCGACCTAGCCCTGATGTACAGCTGCCCGTTGGTCGTATCGGCGCCCTTCGACTTGGACTTACTGAAATCCCTTGCAATTACATTATTGGAGTACGGTGTTGAGGACTTGGTGCTGGATCCCGGAACCAAGATTGAGGACGGTATCTCTGCAACGCTTGACAACTTCACAATGCTAAGATGGAATGCAATTAATCTGGAGGATGAGCACCTAGGATTCCCGCTGTTAGGAACGCCCATTACGGCCTGGGCTGAGAAAGCGGCGGACCCCATGATAAACGAGTGGAACGAGGTCGTTGTGTCCTCCTCTCTCATAACCCGCTTCGCAGACGCCCTAGTAATCCACGGTGTCAGCGGATGGTCCCTTCTACCGCTAGTCATCCTGAGGCAGAACCTATACACCGACCCGCGGAAGCCAGTCGCAGTAGAGGCTGAGGTCATACCCTTCGGGGAGCCAGACGAGAACTCGCCGGTCCTCCTCACCACCAACTTCGCGCTCACCTACTATACCGTAGCGTCTGACATCGAGTCGGCGAAAGTTGACTGCTACCTGGTGGTGGTCGACTCGGAGGGCATCTCCGTTGAGAGCGCCGTCGCCGGAAGGAAGATGACTGCCGACACCGTTGCCGAGGCGATTAAGGAGTTCAAGGTCGGAGACTTGGTCAAACACAGGCACCTCCTCATTCCTGGGAGGGCTGCACGGCTCAGCGGGGAGATACAGGAGGCCTCAGGCTGGAACGTAATCGTTGGACCCATGGATTCGTCGGGCATCGCTGGCTACATCGACGAGAAATGGCCTCCTGAGCCCGAGTGATTACCTAACATT
>CAYONH010000102.1:0-4055 GCA_964405275.1 uncultured Candidatus Bathyarchaeia archaeon
CTCGTCTCCCTCTTCAGCGGCGGGATAGACAGCCCCGTGGCGGCTTGGATGATGATGAAGAGGGGGGCGGAGGTCCTGCCCCTGTTCATGGATCAGAGGCCCCACGTCGGCGAGAGCTACGTGGAACGGGTGAAAGAGGTCCTCAGGGGGATCTCGGACTACATCCCGACTGAAGAGCTTGGGCTATACGTCGCCCCCATCGGGGACCTGATGGGCAGGATATCGGAGTCCCCAAACCCGAAGCTCAGATGTGTGCTCTGCAAGCGCTCCATGTACCGCATCGCCGCGGCCTTCGCCGAGGAGCGGAACGCGAAGGGCATCGTGACGGGTGAGAGCCTAGGGCAGGTCGCCTCCCAGACACTGGACAACCTCTACGTGCTCGACGAGGCAGTCAGCATCCCCGTGCTGCGGCCGACTATCGGCTTTGACAAGCTGGAGATCGAGGGGATCGCGAAGAAGATAGGGACCTATGGCATCTCGGCTGTGTCTGTCGACGGCTGCACCGTGGTCCCGAGCAAGCCCTCCACGAGGTCCAGGTTGGAGGAGGTCCGCAAGCTTGAGGAGGAGCTGGGGCTGCTCGACCTATGCAGCGAGGCAAGCCAGAGCATAACAAAAGTTCCCGTCTAGCTCCTTCTTCTCAATGGTTAGGGAAACGTGAAATAGGCGTGGGCCCTACGGTATCCAACTGGTGTCATTATGGCTAAACTACCCAGGAACGCCCTGGAGGGGAGCGTCGACCTCGACTTCGAGGAGACCGAGGAGCACTGGAACACTTACACCCTAAGCGACGGGACCACAATCAAGGTGAAGCTGGTCCTGAGGGGGGTGAAGCGCCTCAAGAGGTACGAGCCCGACGGGAACCCCATCTACGTCATAAACTCGATAAACGTCGTCAGGTCCCTCGACGTCCCCAAGGAACTCAAGGCCAAACCGAAAGCGTCCGAGATGGCCCCCGTCTAGCCCGCGAGGCCCGAGCATTGAAGCTGGACCTCGTCTACCACGCCCCCGACGTGGAGACCCTCATCGCCACCGCGATGCTGACCACCACCAGTGGTGCCCAGCCCTCGACGCTCTACAACCGCCTGAAAGAGAAGAAGGAGCGCGTTGCGGATGTCGTGGGCAGGCTCGAGGCCCAGCACGGGAGCACCCTGGAGCACAACAGGCTGGTCTGGCTTCTGGAGGCCGCGGAGGGCGAGGTCCTGGACTTGGCGCTGCGGTCGAGGTTCTTGGCGATAACTAGACTCGGTGATGGCCGCTGGCTGCTCAGCGCGAACCTGAGGACCGTTGTGGAGCTGGCAAGAGACGATGATCCCATAGCAAGATCGCTTGCCGAGTCGATCCAAGAGGTAGCTCCCAATCTCAACGTCAGCTCATCGAGGAGTGGGGCATGAAAGCGGAGCTGCTGAGCTTCACACCCCTCAAGGAGCTGAAGTCGGTCATCCCTGAAGACCTTCCCGAAGAAACGCTGCTCCCTCACCTGACCTACGTCTACGCTATCGAGGGCATCAGCAGGGCCTGTAGCCACCAGCTCGTGAGGCACAGGACCGCCTCCTACTCCCAGCAGAGCCAGCGCTACATCCCCGTCAGGAGGCTGCGGGAGAGGGTGGTCGTCCCCCCAAGCATCTCGGAGAAGGCCCTGGACGGGTACCTATCCCTCATCGAGGGCGCCAGCGACACCTACACGGGGCTCGTTGACAGGGGCGTCCCCCGGGAGGACGCACGCTTCGTCCTGCCCAACGCCACCGAGACGAGCCTCCTCTTCACAATCGACGGCAGATCCCTCCTCCACTTCTTCGGCATAAGATGCTGCAACAGGGCCCAGTGGGAGATACGGGCGCTGGCGGACAGGATGCTCGCCGAGGTCCGCATGGAGGAGCCCGCGCTGTACAATCGCGCCGGACCATATTGCTACCAGCTTGGGTACTGCCCCGAGGGGCGCTTCACATGCGGTAAGATGGACGAGGTAGTCAGAAGATACGGTAACCTGGATCAGGATCTAGTGGAATAAAAGGAAAGGAAAAGTGGGTTCTAGGTCCTCTTGAGGACCCTTCCGGTCTTCGCTCCCGTGTGCTCCGCCTTCTCGACGACGGGTGTGCCATTGATGATGACGTACTCGATGTACAACCATCTAACGAGGCGGGAAACCCCTTTTATCGTCGCTCCACATACTCTCCTGTGGTTTCCATGAGACGAGTGCTCGCAATTGTCTCCCATCCCGACGACGAGACCTTCGGATGCGGGGGAGCCCTGGCCCTCAACGCGCAGCAGGGAGGCTTGAGCCAGGTCCTCTGCCTGACAAGCGACCCCCCGGAGCGGGGAGACGAGCTCAGGGCAGCGTGCAAGGCCCTAGGGGTCAGCAAGCCCGTGATCATGGGCCTTGAGAAGATCTCGGCTGACGGGGGCGTCATCAGGCAGGTCTCAGACCATATCGCCTCGTTCAGGCCCGACGTCGTGATAACCCACCTCAGCACCGACTATCATAGGGACCACAGGGTGACGCACGAGGTCGTGAAGGAGGCTGTGGAGTGGGCTGCCCATACGACCATGTACGATGAGCCTTGGCTCGTCGGTCGGCTGCTGCTCATGGAGGTGAACACCTTGATCTCTAGCCCTCATGTCCTCCTGGATATATCTGACATCTGGGGGCTCAAGGAGGCGGCCGTAGAGAGCTACCCCACTCAGCTTGCCAAGTTCGAGGACGGCTACTATCAGAGGTTCACCCGGGCGAAGGCCGAGCTCAGGGGAGTGCAGGGCGGATGCGATTATGCGGAGGCCTTCATCGAGGAGCCCCTCCAGAGGAACGGCCCCTTCTACGAGGCGAAGGCGTCCAAGTCCCTGTAGCACCTTCCTCGTCATGGAAAACGTTTAAAGCGACCCTAAGGGCTGGATTCTAAGGTTGTACTCTATGAATCTCTACGGCCTCAAGGTCATCGACTTCCACTCCCACTTCCCCCGGCAGAGTACCGGGAGGAGCGCCAGCTGGAGGGCGCGCATGGTGGAGCGGTACGGGGAGCGGAGGACGGACATCATCCTGGAGAACTCCCGCCGGTACAGGGATGAGTGGAGGAAGATGTGGGCCTTCGACGAGTCTGAGACCAGCGTCCACACCGACGAGGAGCAGGCCGAGCGATGGGTCGCGGACATGGACGCGAAGGGCCTCTCCAGGGTCAACTTCGTGATGGGAGGCGGAAACGACAACCTCTCGAAGATCGTGTCCTGGCACCCGGATAGGTTCACTGGCTTCGCCCATCACAGCGTCTGGGAGGAGGGGGCCGCCGAGGAGCTGGAGAGGGCGGTGAAGGAGCTGGGGCTCAAGGGCTTCAAGATGATCGCCTCCAGCCAGCAGAAGCCCATCGACGACAAGGCCGCCTACCCGGTCTGGGAGATGGCCGAGAACCTTGAGGTGCCTGTGCTCATCCACTTCGGAGTCCTCGGGGGCGGCGGGGGACCCGCGTACGACCTCAGGAACATGAATCCCCTGACGCTCTGGAAGGTCTGCAGTGACTTCCCGACGCTCAACTTCGTGATCCCCCACTTCGGCGCCTGCTACTGGAGGGAGCTCCTCCAGCTCTGCTGGCAGTGCCCCAGCGTCCACGTCGACACCTCGGGCTCCAACCAGTGGATGCGCTGGATGCCCGACGAGCTCACCATGAAGGACCTCTTCAGGAAGTCCATGGAGACCATCGGCCCCGAGAGGCTCATCTTCGCAACCGACTCGAGCTGGTTCCCTCGGGGGTTCAGCGTCGAGTACCTCAGGGAGCAGCTCAGGGTTTGCTACGACATGGGCCTCGACGAGGAGAGCATCGGGAAGATCTTCTACGGAAACGCAGCCAGGCTGCTGAAGCTGTAGGATCCTTCACAAGGGTTTTTATCGCCCTCCTAAAAGAATAAGCCAGTTACAACACTCATACTGTGGTCGACATGGCTCAGGAAGACGTTCTACGACCGGCCCACGAACTCTACACAAGCCACGTGGAGAAAGGCTCCCGAGGTGGCTTGGCAGAGGAGCTGTGGGGGCGTATACCTGCCACCATGGGGGAGGCGTACGGCCTCCT
>CAYONH010000102.1:4155-6894 GCA_964405275.1 uncultured Candidatus Bathyarchaeia archaeon
GCCCCTGTTCTACGTCGCTGACTACGACGGTGTCCAGCCTGAGCTCACCAACACCCGTGTGCCCAGCCCCTCATCGCGAGGCGTCCTCATCAGCTACCCCACGTCCCCCGAGCAGGAGGGGGTGCCCATCCACGAGATACCCAACCCACCCGAGGCCTGGCTGAATCAGACACTGGAGAAGCTGACGAGCAACTACCGGGGGCTCCTCAAGGGGGCTGACGGCCAGCTCAGGGAGCGGGCCCTGATGAACCTCGACCACGCCATAACGGTGCTGAAGGGCGCATACTACTCCACGGAGAACGTCTCCGAGTGGTCGACCAAGGTCATAGGCTCCATCGTCAACCTGGAGGCCAACCTCGGAGTCCCCATCCTCAGCCACTCCATGCCGGGGACACGCCACATCTTCCAGAAGGGATACGAGGTCCTCCTCGCCGATTCGAACCGTGAAACCTTCATCGAGGCCTCTAACCGGGCTGCTGAGAAGGTGGAGGCGTCGGGCCATAGACCCGGGATCGGCCTCAGGGACCCGGACTACGTCCCGTTCTTCTACGAGTGCCAGACGCCCGGATGCCAGAGACGCCGGGTGGAGTTGAGCTATCGCCGTGACGCGGGCTCAACCACGGCCAGTGTTGGGGGCAAGTGCTCGAAGTGCGGCGCGGTCTACGAGTTCTCGTTCGACGCGGGTAGCCCCGACCTGTCCGACATCGTGGGGAGCATCTCACCGAGGGTCGACTCCCGTCAGGTCATCGTTGACTCCGTCCTCCCGATTCTGGCCCACGTCGGGGGGCCCGGGGAGACGAACTATTACTCCGAGGTGATCCCGGCTGCCAAGGCCGTCGGCCTCCCCTTCCCGGTCTTCCTCCGGTACACACGCCTCTTCTACAACACCCCGTGGAACGAGGGGTACGCCGGGGGACTGAAGCGGCTAGGATATCGCAGCCTGGCGGATGAGAGGCTATTCAGCGCCCTCAGCGGCTGGGTCCATGCCCGGAACGAGGGGGATCCGGAGGGGCTGAAGGAGGCCCATGTGGCGATCAGGTCCTGCGTGGAGTCGACTGACCGGGAGCTCAGGGAGATACTGGATGGCCTGAACGCGGAGATCGAGGGGATCAAGCGCAGGCTGAGCTCCTCAGAGGATAGGGGAGCCCTCATCGCCGAGATGAGAGGGAAGCAGGCTGTGGCCCAGAAGGTCGAGGTCTACCTCTCCTCGGCCCTGGGGCGGTTCAGCCCGGAGAGGTTCGGCCAGGAGGTGAGCTGGGCCTGGCTTGACGTCGCGGCGGTCTCGGGGATGAGGGACCTCATGGGGGTCTTCATGCGCCAGTACAGCGGGCACACTCCCAACTCGTCGATGTTCTACGCGAACCTAGGCTGACGTGATCTCCTCGTAGACCTCGGCGTATTGGCCCACGATCTTGTCGATGGTGTACCTCTCCATGACTGTCTCCCGGGCCGCGTCTCCCAGCCTCTTCCTGAGCCCCGGGTCGGCGTTGAGCTCCAGGATCCTCTCCGCAATGGCCTCAGGGTGTTTCAGGGGGACGAGGAAGCCGTTGACGCCGTCGTCGACTATCTCGGGGATCCCCCCTACCTCCGTGGCGACGACTGGTAGTCCGCAGCTCATTCCCTCCAGGAGGGTGAGGGGGGTGCTCTCGGTCTCCGAGCAGAGGACGACGACGTCGGCGCATTCCATGAGATGGGGTACGTCGCTCCTGTATCCCGTGAAGAGGACGTGCCTGCTGAGGTCCAGCTGGTCCACGAGCTTCTCGATCTCGTGCCTCTCGGGGCCGTCACCAACGAGGACGAGGCGGGCCTCTGGGGCCTTCTTGGTGACGATGCTCATTGCGTAGACGAGGTCCCCTATCCTCTTCACCGGCCTGAAGTTGGAGATGTGTGTCACGACGACGTCCCTGCTCTCCTTGGCCTCGGGGTCCTCGCACGGGGCGGGGAAGAACCTATCGGAGTCCACGAAGTTGGTTATCACCTTGATCTCCCGTGAGATCCCCAGCCTCTCATGAGCCTCTTTAGCGATGAAGTTTGATACAGCGGTGACCGCGTCTGCCCTCTCCAGGGAGAGGGTGTTGACGGGCATGTAGGAGCTGTCGCTCCCCAGGATTGTGACGTCGGAGCCGTGGAGCGTCGCAACGTAGGGCTTCCCCGTGAGTTCCCGGGCGAGGAATGCTGCCGTCGAGTGGGGGAGGGCGTAGTGGACGTGGAGGAGGTCCAGGTCCTGCTGCTCGGTTATCCTGAACATCTCTGAGCCGAGGGCGACGGTGTAGGGCGGGTACTTGAACAGGGGGTACTCGACGACGGAGACGAGGTGGACGTACACGTTCTCGTAGTCCTGATCCTGGATGGCGACCGGGCGCTCGTATGTGATGAAGTGGGCCTCGTGCCCCCTCTTCGCGAGCTCCACTCCCAGGCGGGTGGCTAATATGCCGCTTCCCCCCACGGTGGGGTAACAGGTTATCCCTATTTTCATGCTGTGCCCTCTCTCCGTTAGTTGTGCTTCATGAGAAGACGGGGAAATAAAAATGGTGGGTAAAGATGTGCCATACACCTTTCGTTCGTATCTCGACACCGAGGCGGCAGTGGTCTGTCCTCTAGACGCGAAAAGTGGGATTAGTGGTCCTAGCTAAAAAAGGGTGGAGGGTTACTCCTTCTCCTTGAGGCGCTTCATTGTGCCCTTTAGGTAGGCGATCTGGCCCCTGTGGTGGACGAGCTCCCCGAGGTACGCGAAGATCC
>CAYONH010000103.1:0-6853 GCA_964405275.1 uncultured Candidatus Bathyarchaeia archaeon
AGCAGCCATCCGGTGCCGATGAGGGTTATGCTTGCGTACTGTATCTTTATCCAGAATAGCTTTGAGGGCAGGTGGGTGGCGAGGAGTTCCAGGGCGTAGGACAGTGACCAGACGCTCCCGTTGAGCAGCAGTAGGGGGCCCGTCATGTCTTTCACCCTTTCTGCCCTCTTTCTGTGCCATGTGTAGATCCCTGAGGTGGCGGAGATTGCGGCTGAGGTGAGTAGGAGGATTACGTAGTATGTTGGGGGCTGCATGGTTTTTCCTCAGGGGGAGGATGTGGTTCTGGTACTGTTCACTAAATCTAAAATGAGTTATTATTACGTTTATGTATCTTTGACCTATCTTTTTTGGTGCTCCGGCCGGGATTCGAACCCGGGATCTCCGACTCGAAAGGCCGGAATGCTTGGCCGGACTACACCACCGGAGCACGGGCTCTTATTGGGGTCAGGGCGTTAATAAATGCTGGTTACGCGATCTTGAATCCAGCCCAGAGGCCGACGATGGCTCCGCCTATGAACGGTAGGCTGCTGACGGCGGGCATCATGCCTCCGTACTGGTCGACGATGTCTGCGGGCTGGACGGGGAGGAGGTCGAGGATGGGGTCGATGGCGGGGAGGTTGATGGGGATCTCGAGCATCCTGAGGAACCAGAATACGTTGATGGCGATTATTAGGAGGCCGATGGTGGCGGCGATGGCCTTGTTGAGCTTGCGGATCATGAAGCCGATGACGAGGCCGACTAGGGCTCCCTGGCCGGCGATGTAGATGAGGGGCTCGTAGGGTCCCAGGGACATGTGTGTATTTCGATATTGGTTGTTTAAGAGGGTTGAGGGGAGTAGAAGAGTTTTTTATGGTGGGGTGGGGGTATTATTTTGGCTGGGGGCCCGTAGCTCAGTATGGCCTAGAGCACCAGGCTCATAACCTGGGAGTCGTGGGTTCAAATCCCTCCGGGCCCACCATTTCTCCGCGTTCCGCTGGCAGGGGATAAGCGTCTGGCGTAGGGTTATGTATTGTGTCTTCCATGTGAAGCCGGTTGGGGTGTTAGTGTGGCGTTCATGGCTCCGTGGAGGCGTTGGGACGGGTTTTTGGTATGAATAGGTGCTCCTTTTGGTATGAACGGGGTGTGTGAGGGGATGTTTTCGGGTTCCTTTCGGTGTTTTGCGTGTCCTTCTCGCTTAGACGCATGACCCCCCCCTCCCCCCTATTCTGGGGTGTGGGTAAGGCTCTTTACGCGGTTTTACGTACGTATTCCCGCTTACCTTTTTTTGAGGCTTGTGTGGTTGGCAGGGGATAAGGGTTCCCAGGGAGTTTTAGCTGATGCGGCTGGCTTAGGATAAGGGTTCCGGGTGTTGTCTTTTCGGTGTGAAGGTGGTGGTGTGTGGGCTTGTCTTTTCACTGCTCCACGTTTTTTAGGCTGTGGAATTCGCTGTTTTGTTTCCTGTGAACGCTCTTGAGTGGTTGACAACTGGTTTCATATATTTGGTCTATAAACTAGTTCAACGCATTAGAGCCGTGTAGAGCAATGACGGTGAGCGCGACGAGGAAACGCGTCATTTTACTGGTTGTGCTTCTTGTTGTCGGTTCGCTTCTTGCCTGGGTGATTGCCAGGTATACCAAGAAGGAACCCCAGATTATTCACCAGGTAACCTCTGGAGAAGAGGTTGATCCCCCCGGCGGCACGGTGTGGGTCACTGAATACTATAGGGGATACGAGGTGTTCAATTATTCACTGCCGAATGGGAAGGTCTACAGCTGGTTCGTGTCTTATGCTGATGTGATCACGGTGGCCGTGCCGTCCTATTCGCAGAACTTCGAGTTGAACCGCACAGGAAGCGGGGATGACTACGTGTATGTGCCGGACAGAGACGTCTCAGTTCCCATCCACCTGTTGGGTGACTATCTCAACGATGAGACAGTGCTGGACAGTGCGTACCCTCTGTTTAGCTATGCAATTCACGACATAAGGGTTCGAGCGAAGATCCATGATAAGCCCTTCGGGATATGTGGGGTGATAACAAAGATTTTCAGCGCAGACAGGTCAACGCTCATCATTGGATTTGTGGTAAACGTCGAAGACGAGCTGTGGGCGGTCGTGCTCGATGAAGATGGAAGGGTAATGCTGGTCGAGGAAATAATAGTTGGTATATCATAGATTATGCTGACAGTAGAGATGAGGAAGAGGTCTTGATGAGGGGCGATCTTAGCGGGAGGACTCTTCTCGTAGCAGGCATATTCTTGGCCTCTATTTTCGTCGCCGCCCTCAAGCTCGTGACCCCGACTGAGATCCATATCTATCTTGAGGGTGAGGAGGCGGTGCTAAGCCAGATACTGAGGAACTACACCCTCAGTGACGTTGCCCTGGTGATAGTGTCAGTGTTCATCGCTGGGTTGAGCACAATGTACCTCGTATTACATGACAGAGGGGAGGCGACAGGCGATTTCTATTACAAGCGAAAACGTGCCAGCTATGAGAAAATCCTACCAACCTTGAAATTGGATGAGCGGAAAGTGTTCAAAGCCGTACTCGACTCGGATGGCATCATAGCTCAGAGCGAACTCGTAACCATTACGGGAGCCTCAAGGTCCAGTGTCAGTCGGGCACTCGACAGACTGGAGAGCAGAGGCTATTTGGAACGACGTAGGCGAGGCATGAGCAACATCATCGTCCTCAAATGATGTTGGGGAGCGATTTCATATACAATCGCTATATGCTCTCCATGGGAACTTCCAGTGAAAACTGGAAGGGTTAGAATGCGACACCTTACCTCTAAGAAACCTAACGCATGGATGCCAAGGGATAGATGGCTGATCATCATCGCACTGACGCTAGTAGCCATAACCGCCTGGAACTCAAGATTCAGCCTCTTCCCAGGCGCGTGCAGCTACTGGCCCACCGACGAATGGCGGTGGGTAAAGGCCGAGAGACTCGGATTAGATAAAAATATGCTCCAGAGCATGGTGGACGAAATCATGGAGAGCGATTACACAGTCGATAGCGTTCTAGTAGTGAAGGACGGCTACTTAGTTCAAGAGTGGTACTTCAATGGATACGGGAACGACATCCTCCACAACGTGTATGGCTGCACCAAGAGCGTCGTCTCCATCCTAGTCGGCATTGCGATAGACAGAGGAGAGATCGACGGCGTGGACACCCCTCTTCTGGACCTTTTCCCCGAAATCACGCCCCAGAACGTGGACGAGTGGAAGGAGTCAATAACACTAACGGACGTGCTCACGATGAGCGCCGGGTTCGACGCCCCTGATAGCTGGCTCCAGGAGCAGGAGACGCTCGACGACATACACGACGCCGAAGACCCAGCACAGTACACATTGGACCTACCCATGGCGTTCGAGCCCAGCAGCAGGTTCGAGTACACAAACGGGGCAAGTCATCTCCTCTCATGCCTGATCACAGAGAAGACAGGGATGAGCGCCGCCGAGTACGCAGATGAGCACCTGTTCGGACCCCTCGGGATAACGAACTATGAATGGGCGGCTGACAACACAGGGAGAAACTTGGGTTACAGCGGTCTCCACTTGAGGCCCCGAGACATGGCGAAGATCGGATACCTAATGCTCAACGAAGGCCATTGGGAAGACGAGCAATTAATCTCCAAAAGTTGGGTTAGGGAATCAACCAAGCACATGATCGACGCCAATCTACGAGACGGCTACGGGTACCAGTGGTGGGTGGATGATGATGACTATTACCTCGCCCTGGGCTACATGGGCCAGTTCATCTTCGTGATACCGGAGCACGACATAGTCGCGGTATTCACAGGTGGCACCCCAGATACACTCGACTACATCATGGATTTGCCAGAACATTACATTATACCGGCAGCAGACTAGCCTACACGATTAGCTCCTCATCTCCGTATTTTTTACTCTCCCCGTCTGAGTGAATGTGCACGCCGTAGACGTGGAATGAGCAATATCCTCGTCCTCAAATGATGTTGGGGAGCGATTTCATATACAATCGCTATATGCTCTCCATGGGAACTTCCAGTGAAAACTGGAAGGGTTAGAATGCGACACCTTACCTCTAAGAAACCTAACGCATGGATGCCAAGGGATAGATGGCTGATCATCATCGCACTGACGCTAGTAGCCATAACCGCCTGGAACTCAAGATACGCCCTGATCCCCCCGCCAAAAGGATACGCACGATACACAGAGCACGGGATGTCCTTCCTCTACCCGGATGACATGAACCTATGGGAGGTCGCCATCTACGATGACGGCAGCGATGTCCAAGACGGCTCAAGAACGATATCCGAAAACTGGGGAACCGTCGGCTGGAACTCGAGAAACGTGGACCAAGAGAGACCCGGACGCGAAGACTACTTTCAGGAGAGCAGCGTATACTGGCTCACCTCCGACCCACCAGAAAACAGTGTAAAGCTAAACAAGTTCTACACCGCCCTAGGGGTCTCCGGCGAGAGATGCGACAGAGAAGATAACATGACAAAGGGCGAGACAGGCACCCTCACCCACAGAAACCACGACGTAGTCTATGAGTACTTCAACTATACCTCGCAATTCATCGGGACCAAGAGAAAATCCAACATATACGGCATCGTAGCTGGCTTCTACTGCCATGAAACAGGCAGGACCATAGAACTGTACTACATGGACCTCTACGATTCAGATCCTGTGTACGATAAGGAGATGCTGTTCAACACATTCAAGTCCTACTTGGACTCCATCCACTGCCACTAACTCGAACCGTGGAAACTAGTTTCATATACTTGAGTAATATGTTTGCACGTAACCGTACCAGGCCGGATGTGTTAGGATGCAGCCCTCGGGGTTCAATTCTAATGGCCTGGTCAAATCAAATCGTTTCCACTTCATAGACTTCACACGGGGCCTCGTAATGGTGCTCATGGCATGGGACCATGTCTCCCTGTTCTGGATGGAGATCCATGGAGGCAGTGAGGGGCTCTTCCCATCGAGGGACCCCAGACTGGGTATCCCCCTGTTCATGGCCCGATTCGTGACCCACTGGTGCGCCCCCACATTCGTCTTCCTCAGCGGCACCTCCCTCGCCCTCTCGGTAAACAACAGGCTCAACAGGGGAGATGCAGAGCTAAACATCACACTACATATAATCAAGAGAGGCCTGCTTCTACTCCTCTTCGAGGCCCTCCTCGTATCCCCCGCCTTTGACCTACCACGCTACTACTTCGGCGTCATCGCCGCCATCGGCGTATGCCTTGTCATCTTCAGCGTGGCAAGAAAGCTGCCAACGACAGCGATCCTCGTAGCCTCACTGATCATACTCCTGAATCAACAATGGATCGACCTAAGCTTCATACCCATAGACGCCCCATGGGGCCACTATCTCACTAGGATCCTCTACGAACCAGGCTTCACGTGGTTCCCCTACTTCTCCCTGTACCCGGTGATACCGTGGGTTGGGGTAATGGGCTTGGGTTGGGTGTTCGGGGCTTTTCTCAATAGAACAGATAATGAGAAGACAATGAGACTCAAGCGGCCTCTTCTCGCTACTGGCGTCGCATCCATTACGCTCTTCCTCATCGTGAGGTGGTTGAACGGCTATGGCAACCTGGTACGGCGGTGGAGCAACCACATCCTAGACTGGCTCTACATATCCAAATATCCGCCAAGCCTCGCATTCCTACTCTGGACCCTCGGAGGAACCTGCGTCTTCATGATGCTTGGAATACTCATCGAGGAGAAAGGCTGGACAAACAAGAGCATCTCAGGTCTTATCCACACCTTCGGCAGGATTCCCCTGTTCTTCTACCTCACACACCTGTGGCTCTACAGGTTGAGATTACCTAAGGTAGACCCCCCGTTCCACCTTGACCTCCTGCAGACCCTGGGCCTCTGGGCCGTGGGGCTCGTGTTCCTATGGATGTTCTGCGCGAGGTACGAGGTGCTGAAGAGGAGGTATCCAAGGTTCCTCCGGTACATATGAGGTGATCAAGGTGGTTGAAATGAAGTCCGTGGAGTCACGGAGGTCGGATCTCATGTCAGTCTTCCTGATCGTACTGGTCGTTGGGGCGGTCACTGGAGCGAACCTGTGGCTACACAGGGACGGTCTAAGGCTCGGATACGTGAGGTACTCCAACTTCGGCTTCTCCTTCGTCTACCCGGAGCTGTTTGACATATATACGTGGGGAAATCCAAACCCGGCCTCAAATCCATCTGATTTCGGGGGAGGCGCTCAGGCCAAGAAACTCTGGAAGGGTGTCTGGCAGAACGTGATTGTTATCTGGTCAACCGAGGTCTCGACGCCGGATCTCGAAGCCGAGCTCGACAAGTTCTACGCCTCGGTTGACGGCTGGGGCTGTAAGATCGACAGTAAAGATCAGCTGCTCGCCTCGGAGAAGGACGGCCACGAGATGCTGTACCAGACGTGGGGCTTCACAGAGGAGTCTTTCCGGTCCGGGGGAGCGCAGTTCATCGCGGCGTCTGGGGTATGGTACGAACCCTGGCCGCCCCTTCATTCCAACAGGGTCTATATACTAACCTACATAGCCTTCTCAGAGTCTACGACCCAGCAGCAGGTGCTCGATAAGTTTGAGCAATATCTTGGCTCATTCTATAGTGATATTTAACAAAGTAACGCTGCGGCTGGCGTAGGATAAGGGTTCCTGGGCGTTGTGTTCTTCGTGTGAAGCTTGTTGGCGGTGTCGTCGTTGGGTTCATGTTTTCATTGAAGGGGGGGTTTCATGTCTCATCCTTAAGGTGCGCGATGTTGAGGTTTATTTGTGGGGGTTCCAGAGTTGGTATGTGCCCCCAGGAATCAGTTCAGGAACGCTGACCAGAATAAAGACTAGTACAAGCGTCTTGAATACCATCCTTAGATTCTCCGGGTGGTC
>CAYONH010000104.1:0-5220 GCA_964405275.1 uncultured Candidatus Bathyarchaeia archaeon
ACCCTCATCCCCGTGTTGAAGGCGAGGGGGTTGGAGACAGGAACCCCGACCAGTGTCCCAGAGACCTCGCCGGGCTCCAACCCCTCGAACAGCCTGTTTATGACCTCCATACCATTGTACTCGTCCCCGTGCTGGACCCCGAGAAGGGATATCCTGGGGCCTTCCGCCTCTCCCCTGATGACTTTGACATCCAGAGAGATGGGGGAGCCGTCTGGGAACGAAGCCACACCGATCTTGAAGCTGGCCTCACCTCCGTGCCCGATTTTCCTCCCGAAGAGCTCCATGTAGACCACTACCAGTGAATCTACCCCTAAGAGCCTAAAGGCTTTCCAGGGGCACGCGACGCCCTTTTATCGCCGTCCATGCTCTCCTAAGGATGATGGACAGGCAGCGTATCGAGGCCCTCCTGATGGGTCACAGGGAGAGGATGCCTCTCATGAGGGTGACCGACTACTACAAGCTCATCTATCAGGGGGTGTTCGGGGTCGGCCACATCATGGGCGAGGGGGCTTGGGGGTGGCTCGAACGGGAGGCCGAGGGCCTCGACATGAGCGAGCATCCGGATGAACCCCTAATCGAGTCCATCTCAGTCGATGGCTCCGTTGTACGTGTAAATCTCAGGCCGTACCTCAGGGAAGGTGGCTCCCTCACGGCTCTCTTCGACTCAATGAGGGAGACTGCCCTCGTAGAGGGCTCAACAGAGGAGTTCATGGAGGTCTGGCGCGTCTTCCTTGCCCTCGTTGAGGAGGGGAGGATCGAGGCCGACACAACGGACCTTGAGGATATGGCTGTCGAACTCCGGGAGAAGGGCGTCATCCCCCATCACCACTCCGATGCATACAGGGAGGCCTACTACCCGTCATACAGGGTGGTTAGACGTGATACCCTGAACCTCGATTGAGTCCAGGCTTCACATTAAAAAATGATAGAAAAAAGGTGGGGGTCTTCAGAGGGTCTTTATGTAGTGCTCCATCCTCGTGGCGACCTTCTCCAGGACCTCCACGGGCTTCATCAGCGGTATCCTCAGGTGGCCCTGGGCTACGACTGGGCCGAAATTGCTACCGTCGCTGAGGAGCACCTTCTCCTTCTTCGCGAACTCCTCGACGAACTGTGCGGAGGGTATCCCCAGCTCCTTGATGTCCGGGTAGGCGTAGAAAGCCCCCTCGAACATGTGGCACGAGATCCCGTCTATCTCGTTCAGCCTCTTGACGAAGTACCTCCTGCGCTTGTCGTACTCCTCCCTCATCATCTTGACGGGCTCGTAGGGCCCCGTGAGAGCTGCCGCCCCCGCCTTCTGGACGAAGGTCGTCGGTGAGGCCGCGACTGGTAGCCTTCCGAGCTTCTCAGCTAAGACGTCTGGTGCTATGTAGTATCCTAGGCGCCACCCCGTCATGGCGAAGTTCTTGGAGAAGCTCATCACCACCACCGTCCTCTCCTTCATGTCTGAGAGACTCGGGAACGCAATGTGCTTCCTGTCGTCGTAGACGAACTCGTTGTAGATCTCATCGGCCAGGACCACGATGTCGTGCTCCGCCGCGACGTCGGCTATGGCCTGGAGTTCCTTCCGTGTGTAGACAGTCCCCGCCGGGTTGTTGGGGTTGCACAGGATCATCAGCTTGGATCTGTCCGAGACCTTCTTCCTCAGGGTGTCGGGGTCCATGTGGAAGCCGTCGACGTCAAGGGGGACGTGGGAGACTGTCGCCCCGAACAGGGGCGGGGTCCTGAAGTGGGGGCCGAATGTGGGGTCGAAGACGACGCACTCGTCGCCTGGCCCCAGGATGTTGGCTATCACCGTATTTAGCGCCGGTGAGCTCCCGGCGGTGGGGAATACGTTGGAGGGGTCGTACCTGACGCCGTATTTGGAGTAGTACTCGACGACAGCCTCCTTGAACTCGGGTACCCCGGTGAAGCTGTAGTGGGTCCATGGCCCCCCCTCCTGGATGGCGGCAATAGCGGCCTCCTTGACGTGGGCGGGGGCCTCGAAGTCGGGGTCTCCCCCTGAGAGACGGATATCAACCTTTGAACGATAATCGCTCAACACAATACCTCAGCGAAGAGTGTCAACATCTCCTAAAATAACTTGTCAGCGTGGCCAACGTGAACCCCTCGCCTCGATGGGAGAAAATTAAGTAGGAGGAGCCACCAGTCTAGGTGAGCTGAGGATGTATCGGGAAGTTAAGCTTACAGCCGTAGAGTGGGTGGAGGGTCACCGGAAACGCCTAATCGAGATCAGCGACGCCATCTGGGGCTTCGCCGAGCTCGGCTTCGTGGAGTTCAAGTCGTCGGAGCTTTTAGCGTCCGAGCTGGAGGCCTATGGCTTCAGCGTTGAGCGTGGGGTCGCCGGGATCCCAACGGCCTTCGTAGCGACCTGGGGAGAAGGCAAGCCTGTCATAGGCGTCATGGGGGAGTATGATGCCCTCCCCGGTATCTCCCAGAAGGCGGTGTCACACAAGGAGCCCATCGTTGAGGGAGCCCCGGGCCACGGTTGCGGACACAACATCCATGGCACGTCGGGGGTGGGGGGAGCCATAGCGGCGAAGGCGGCCATGGAGGAGGCCGGGATACCGGGGACCATCAGGTTCTACGGCTGCCCGGCAGAGGAGATGCTCAGCGGCAAGGTCTGGATGGTGAGGGAGGGGATATTCGAAGGGGTAGACGCGGTCCTGAGCCATCACCCGAGCCAGTTCAACTACGCCGGCCTGGCGAGCAGCAACGCCAACAACGCCGTCAAGTTTCACTTCTACGGGAAGGAGAGCCACGCGGCGGGCTCCCCGGAGCAGGGGAGGAGCGCGCTGGACGCCGTGGAGCTGATGAACGTGGGGGTCAACTACCTCAGGGAGCACGTAATCCAGGACGCCCGGATCCACTACGTCACCGAGGAGGGCGGGGGGCAGCCCAACGTGGTGCCCGGCTACGCCCGGAGCTGGTACCTGATACGGGCCCCCGAGAGGGACCAGCTGGAGCGCATCTACGACAGGATAATCAAGATCGCGAAGGGGGCGGAGATGATGACCGAGACCCGCCTCGAGGTGGAGTTCGTCAAGGGGATCTACAACAAGGTCCCCAGCAGGACCCTCAGCGAGCTAGTCACTGCGAACATGAGGGAGATCGGCACCCCCGAGTACACGGCGGAGGAGCTGGAGTTCGCCCGGGAGATCGCGAGCTCCTACTCTGATGACGCGAAGATCAACTCCCTGCGTAAGTCGAAACGCCCCGACTGGCGTGAGCTGGTGGACGTGGACCTCGACACTACAATCCCAGACGCCTGGAACGAGGGAGAGATCAGCCACGGATCCACGGACGTATCCGACGTTAGCTGGCACGCCCCCACCATGGAGTTCAACACCACAGCCTTCGTCCTGGGGACGCCGGGCCACTCGTGGCAGAACGTCGCCTTCTCAGGGATGAGCATAGGGCACAAGTCCCTCGTCTTCGCGGCCAAGGTCATAGCCGCGTCCGCGTTGGACCTGCTCACGCAGCCCGAGGTCCTGAAAGCGGCGCAGAGCGAACTCAAGGAGAGACTCGGAGGAAGAAAATACGTGACCCCCGTCCCCCCGGATGCGAAACCGCCTCTGGATCAGTGGACGGAGAAACCCTAGCCTCTAGAATCAATAATGTAAAAAAAGGGTTTAGAGGTCGAATGTGTCGCCCGGCTTCAAGATCATTACCTTGACGCCAGAGGCGGCCTCAACCTTCTTCTTGTACTCCCCGGGGTCCGTGTCCCAGATGTGCACAGGTACGGCGATCTTCGGGTTGATGGCGACGGTGGCCTCCGCTGCGTCCTCGGCGTCCATGGTATAGGTGCCCCCGCTTGGGATGAGCAGGACGTCGATGTCCTTCAGCTCATCCATCTCGGGGATATAGTCCGAGTCCCCCACGTGGTAGACCTTCTTCCCCTCAGCCATGACTATGTAGCCCACGCCCAGCCCCTTGGGGTGGAAGGGCACCCCCGGTGACCTGAACCTCTTCACGTTGTAGGCCTCCACAGCCTTAACGGTGACCTCGCCGAACTCGGCCTTCTCCCCGGGCTTCAGGCTCTTGACCGGGGCCCCGATCTTCTCAGCGCAGTCAGCCGGTGCGACGACGACCGTGCCGTCTCCAGTTGCCTCCTTGACCTTGGAGGGCTCGCAGTGGTCACTGTGGGAGTGGCTCGCGAGGATGATGTCGGCCTTCTCGTCGTAGTCCCCCTCGTAGGGGTCGATGTAGATCGTCTTCCCGCCTGCCTTGAGCTTCCAGCTGGCGTGTCCCAGCCACTTCAGCTTCAATTATAACACCGATATCGTAAAGGGGCTACGTCTTTTATCTGTCTTCCCCAGCTAGCGAAAGTCACAGTCATGCGGGTATCTCGTATGATTTGCTGCCTTGGGGGACGGGGAGTCTCTACTTTCGCCTTCGTCGCTTGGAGAACAGCCTCTTCAACTTGTCGAGCAGCCCACCCCCCTGCTCCCCGTAGGGTATAACCAAGCCATTGGTCATCCTGAGCCTCCTTATCTGGGCCTCCCTCTGCCTCCGAACCTTTTCCATCTCCATCTGGGCGGAGCTCCTCTGCCTCCTGACTGCTTTTCTCAGCCTCCTGACCTGGAAGTCCCTGGCGATCGGAGGCTTCACCGGTCTCTCAAGGAGCTGGGGCTTCTCTCTCACCGGCTCGGGGGTCTCAACCACTGGAGCATCTGGATCGAAATCGGGCAGGGAGAACTCCTCCACAGTGGGCTCCTCGATCAACGGCTCCTCCACAAAGGGTTCATCGGCCTCGCGAACCGCAACCGTGTCCTCCTCCACAGACGGCTCCAGAATTTCAGGCTCCTCGACTTCCGGCTCCACGACCTCTTCTTCGGTTAGCTCCTCCAGGGTCGGCTCCTCTACCTCCTCAGGAGCTGGCTCCTCCACCTCAGCCGGCTCCTCCTCGACCTCAGGGACAGGCGGAGTCACCTCCTCGGCTACCTCTTCCGGTGCCTCAAAGGCTTCAGGCTCGACGGCCTCCTCCTCGATTATAAGCTCCCGGAGCACAAGCGAGCCGTCCAGAACGCTGTGGAGCTTTGGCACGATGTCCTCCATCGCGCTGACGAGGAGGCCCCTGTTCTCCTCAAAGGACAGGTCGAACGAGTCCACCTGCCCGTCTAGGAGGCCCACGATGAGGCTGCCCTCCGAGGTGAGATGGGCCTCCTCGACCTCCCCCAGCTCATCCGGCATCGCTGACGGCTCTAACGGGATCCTGTTGAC
>CAYONH010000104.1:5320-6848 GCA_964405275.1 uncultured Candidatus Bathyarchaeia archaeon
TGGATGTGCGTGTCTCGCCTAGTCTCTCTGCTTCTCCTCAGCCCATCAAAGCCGTTTGTGTGTAGCGTCCTTCTACACCAGAGGAGGACCGGAGCCTAACAGCGGCTTTAATACGTCGTACAAGAGATACAGGTGTCGGGAGCCCTGAATCTTGTTTCGGGTGTCCCTTATTCGATGGTCGCGGGTGTTCGGCCGATGAAGATACGGATCCGGGGTGCTAGGGAGCACAACCTCAAGGACGTCGATGCCGAGTTCGGGGACGGCCTCACCGTGGTCACCGGTGTCTCCGGCTCCGGGAAGACCTCCCTGGTATTCGACACCCTATACCACGAAGCGAGGCGCAGGTTCCTCGACGCCTTCTCCGTCGGCGACCCCGGCTCCCGGCTCAGGCCCGCCCAGGTCCGCTCGATAACGGGCCTCGGCCCCGCCGTCGCCGTGGGCCAGAACCTCCTCAACAGGAATCCGAACTCCACCCTCGCAACGGCCTCGGGCCTGCATCCCTTCCTCAGGCTGCTCTATGCCAGGTTCGGCGTTAGGAGGTGTCCCTCGTGTGGAGCCGAGCTGTCCACCACCACTGAGGACGAGCTCGTGGAGAGTATATCTCGTATCGCCGAGGCCGAGCCCGTGACGGTGGTCGCCCCAGTGGTAATCGGGTCAAAGGGAAGCCATGCCACCCTCCTGGGGATGCTCGAGACCCACTTCCCGGGCTCCGTCATGGTGGATGGCCAGAGGTACGGAGGGGAGAGGCTGGAGACCGGGGAGCCTCACAACATAGACGTCGAGGTGGCTCAGGTCTCGGCGTCATCCTCGTCGATTGAGATCAGGGAGGCGGTGAACGTCGCCTCGTCGCTGGGGACCGACTCTCTGAGGCTCCGCCACGGGGAGGCGGAGTACACCCGTTCCTTCTCCGAGACCTGCGCGAGGTGCGGGGCCTGGTTCGGCAGGCTCGAGCCCGTCCACTTCCACGTCAGGTGCCCCCACTGCGACGGGGAGGGATGCGAGAAGTGCGGGGGCACGGGCCTCCACCCTCAGGCCGCCTCCGTCAGCTGGCAGGGGCTCAGCCTCCCCGAGCTCCTCGCCAAGTCCGTGGATGAAGCCAAGGCTGTGTTCGCCGAGGCTGAATCACCCTCCACGGCCGACAGGCTGATGCATGAGGTAGGGAAGCGTCTGGATGCCCTCAAGACCGTTGGCTTGGGGTACGTCTCCCTGGACCGGCCTTCACCCACCCTCTCCCGGGGGGAGTCCCAGAGGGTGAGGCTGGCGGTGGCACTCACCAGCCGCCTCGAGGGCATCCTCCACGTCCTCGACGAGCCCACCATCGGCCAGCACCCCGCTGATGTCCGTAGGCTCATCCCGGCGTTCAGGGCGCTCTCAGGGCCGGTGGTCTACGTGGAGCACGACAGGATAGCGGCGGCCGCGGCCGACAGGGTGGTCGACCTGGGCCCGGAGGCGGGCTTCGGAGGAGGCGAGGTGGTCTTCAGGGGCACCCCCGCCGAGCTCTGGGAGGCCGAGACCCACACGGGGCGCT
>CAYONH010000105.1:0-6707 GCA_964405275.1 uncultured Candidatus Bathyarchaeia archaeon
TGCCACATGTAATGGTGCATCCGATCGGAGGCGGTGAAGACGATCATATAGAAGTCGCATGGAAATTCCCCGATGAGGTATTCGGCGGCGTTCCCTCGCTTCTGGGTCACCCTGTAGATGTCCTTGACGAGCTGGTCCACGTCTGCTATGTTCCAGGGGGGGACGTCGATCTCGTACTCGTGGACCGAGTTGAGCTCAGACCTGAGCTCAGTGGGATGGGCGTAGGGGCTGCTTGTGGAGGGGGTCATCATACCCGTGACCATGAAGCCGTCGACCTCGTCCGGGGGATACGTGCCGGGCACGTTCAAGATCCCCGTCTTCAGCCCGTACTGGTTCAACGTCCTCCAGACGGGATTGGACTCCTTGAAGCAGGACTCGTTGGGCTCCACCCCATATTCGACCCTCTTCAACAGGTCGTAGAGGCCCAGCCTCCCCGGGTTCTTCCCGGTCATCATGCTGATCCAGGCGGGGATTGTCACAGGTGGGAGCGTGGACTCGAGGACCCCCCGGGCTCCACCATCCATCAGCCTCGCAAGGGTGGGTATCCTTCCCTCCTTCGCCATGGGCTCAAACAGCTTGAACGTGGCGCCATCCAAACCGAGGACGAGAACCTTCCTCCTGTCGACGTGGTCCTCGTCAGAGCCCAAGGAGTCGGACATGTACTTATTGGATTTAAGGGCGACAATATAAAACATTCATCAGTATCTCGTTCTAATGGGAAACTGTCCCATGTGAGAGCGAATCAGCATGGCGGACGAGTCGGATAGGGTGGTCTTGGTCTCCCACTGCATCCTTAACCAGTCCACAAGGGCGCGATGGCCGGGAGGCGGAGCGAGACGGGACACCGGTGTTCTCAGGGACGTTTTAGAGCTGCTGATGGCTGAGGGAGTCGGCGTCGTTCAGATGGACTGCCCGGAGTTCTCACTATTCGGAAACCCCCGCAGGCCGAGGACCAAAGAGGGCTACGACACACCCGAGTTCAGGGAGATCTGCAGCCAAATCGCTGGAAGAACATGCGACCGGATAATCGCTTTCCAGAAGACCGGGCCAACCGGGGTTGAGGTCGTCGCCGTGCTGGGCGTGGAGGGATCGCCGAGCTGCGGAGTCGGACGCACACCCCGGATCATAGACGACGAGGGGGTCGACGCCTCCGAGCCCGGGCTCCTCATAGAGAACCTGATGGACGAGATGAGGCGGGTGGGGCTTGAGACGCCGATCATGGGGATCAGTTTCAGAAAGGGGGAGGAGAGGCTGCGGGCGCTCAAGGCGCTCATCATACCTTAGGCCAGCTGAATTTAGGCCCGTTATTCCTCTGAGCGCGTCAGAGTCCTCGATTTCACTTTCTTGAAGGTTATCTTCCCCTCAATGAAGCGTCGAGCCTCCTCCACATCGAAGGGCTGACAGGAGAATACGTCGACGGACACCCTGCTCCCTTCGTCGAACGTGTGGATGGATATATGGGACTTGTCGATGATGACGAAACCCGTCCAGCCGGGGTTCTCGGGGCAACCCTTCACAACCTCCGGCCCGTGTAGGATGTGCATACCTATTATTCCAGGTAGCTCCGAGAGTATAACCCCCACCTTCTCCCTGTCGAGGGGCGGCTCGAATACCCCGTCAACCATGAGATGTTGCCCGATCATGCGCTCTCTTCGGAGATGGACGCATATAAAGATATAATAAGCGGGTTAAGCAACGTTGGTATAATAAAAATCCTTTATTACACCCTTTTTCAGTTTTTAAAACGGATAATCACGAAATAAAGGTATGTTTCGGATGATTTAGTAAAAAGGGGTTATTATTGAGAGTTTTTAAGTCTTCTCAAGGTATGCGACGTTATTTACTACTGATACCTTGACCTTGTCTGTCATATCCCTTGCTTCGATCCTCTTGTTTAGCTGGGTCCGGAGGTAGTTGGCGTCCTTATTTACGACTTCGACTTTGACCAGTGCGTGCTCTCCATCTAGGAAACTGTCAAGGATCGGATCATATTTGCTGCCCTTTCTGTACTTCCTTGAGGGCTTCTTATTGACAGGCTGCAAATCGAACTTCACTTCACTCATTTATTTTTCTCCTCTAGAAGAGAGGCTTCAATTCTAATATTAAAACTTATTCATAATAAGTATCATCATCTTACTTTCTGAGTTTTCAGTCGAATCTATGCAGCATTTCGTACCTCAGACATCAATAGCTGTTTATAGAGGGCGGATTTTATTCCTGTAAACATGTTAATTTTTACTTCATCAAGTGTATTTAATTTAATTAATACAATAACACAAATTATGGAATAGGACATCGATTAACACCTTTTTAACCCCGAATTCTCGACTTATTCGTATCCAGCCACCACTCTGCAATCGCATGCCTGATCCCATTCACCTGACCATAATTTCTGCGCTGTTTTTTGTTCACTAAGTTCCCCGTCGTTTTTATTCCCATCAAAAGTAAAAAATGTATGTCTGGGTTTTCCAGTCATCATTTTGCGGGATTGATAGGTAACAGAGGATAATCTGACGGGATTCTCGTTCAGGATGTCCCTCTACCGTGAAAGTTAAAGTCTGGATGGATGCTATTGTCTGCTGGTGTTCCGGATGTTCAACGGTGGTAAAGCGTTTAAGCATCTTGAGAGGCTGGCCGTCGAGATCGGCTCAAGGGATAGTGGGAGCGCGGAGGAGAGGGAGGCGGCGGAGTATATCGCCTCGGTGTTCAGGGGCCTGGGACTCAAGACGTCCTTCCAGGAGTTCGACGTCGAGACGGGGAGGGTTCTGAAGCAGAGGCTGGAGGTGCTGGAGCCCTACGTGGAGGAGATCGAATGCATGGCACTGCCCCTGGCCGGCGGGACGGGGCCCGAGGGCGTGGAGGGGGAGCTCCTCTACCTGGAGTCCGTGGTGGAGGAGTACATCACCCCTGAGATAGACGGTAAGATACTTCTGACCCAGGGGTTCTACAGGGCGGGGCTAGAGCTCTTCACCAAGTACAGGCCCCTGGGCGTAATCAGCATCGGCAGGAGGCCTAACTCCCCCCTGGGCCACGGGTGGGGGACGGCGAAGCTGAGGGACAAGTACGGCCCCATGCCCGTCGTCAACGTCAAGTTCGAGGACGGGCTCAAGCTCCTCGAGTCAGGGGCGAAAAGGGTGCGCCTCACAGCCGACATCGAGGCGGGGAAGGCTAAGTCCCAGAACGTCTTCGGCGAATTGGAGGGAGGCGAGAAGCCCGAGGAGGTGGTCCTCATCGGGGGGCACTACGATACCGTCCCCGGCATCCCTGGTGCGAGCGACAACGCCGCTGGGACGGCGGTCGCGATGGAGCTGGCCAGGGTCTTCAGCGAGAAAGGGACCAAGAGGACCCTGAGGTTCGTCGCCTGGGGCTGCGAGGAGTCGGGCTGCGTGGGGAGCAGGCATGACGCATCGAGGCTGAAGAAGGAGGACGATGAACTGAAGAAGGGCGACGAGGACGCCAAGTCGGAGCTGGACGGGATCAGGCTTGTGGTCAACGCTGACGTCCAGGGCGGGAAGATCGGCAGGAACACGGCTGCCGTCCTCGGCCCCGTGGAGCTCAAGTCGGCTGTGAAGCTCCTGGCGAAGGAGGTGGGAGTCGTCTTCTCAATGGGGGGCTCCGGCGGAGGCATCAGCGGGGGGGTCTACTCATCCGACGGGACGTCGTACTCGGCCGTCGGGATCCCGAGCCTCAACTTCATCCGTGGAGGGGCGCCCTACATCCACAGCATGGAGGACTCGGTCCGCTGGCTGAGCCCTGACGCCCTCCAGGTCCACGGGGAGTTCATGGAGAGGTTCCTCACAAGGTACGTCGCCGAGGCGGTGGCCTTCCCATTCGAGAGAACCATACCCGACGACGATAGGAAGGCCATCGAGAGGTTCTACAAGGGGCGGATGTCCAAGCCCCCGGGAAGGGAGTAGCCCCCTCCCCTACTCTTCTACGCCGCAGAACTCTCTGATGGCGTACTCGTGGACCTTCGCCACGTTGACCACGGACTCGAGGTCGACCCATTCACTCTTGGCGTGGGCTCCTCCGCCGGAGGGGCCGTGGCAGACCACGGGGATGCCCTTGTTCCATATTATCTCGGAGTCCATCCAGCCGGTGCCCCCAATGTAGTTCGGATCTGCTCCCGTTATCTTGACGGTCCCCTCGTGGATGAGGCGGCAGATCTCCTCGTCTGGGCTGATCTCCATGGGGCCCCTGTAGAAGGTTATCCTGTGCTCCGCCTGGAACTTAGGGTCACCGGCGCCTATGGCCTCCATCATCCCACTTAGCTCTCCCTCCACAGTCGCCCTAGTCTCACCGGGGATGAGGCGGCGCTCGACCTGCAATTTACAGTGGTCGGGGTAGGTGCTGAGCTCCCTGCCCCCCTCGATTATGGACGCGTGGACGGAGGCCGGTCCCACGAGGGGATGCTCCACAGCCAGGAGGTTCTCGCCCAGCGCGTCGATGGCCGCTAGCACCTTCCCCATCTTGGATATGGCGTCCACGCCCTCCCAGTACCTGCTGCCGTGGGCTGCCACTCCGTGGGTCTCGATGTCTATCCATGCGAAGCCCTTGTGGGCCACCTGGATGTCGCCGCCGGTGAACTCGCCTATGATGGCGCCATCAGCGGTGACGTCCTCCATGAGCCTTTCGGTCCCGATGCTGGCGTACTCCTCGTCGCAAACGGCCGCAAGGATCACGTCGCCTTTGAGGGCGATCCCGGAGTCCACGACCGCCTTGAGGGCGGCCATGCTCGCCGCGAGGCCCCCCTTCATATCGTAGGCTCCCCTCCCGTGGAGCTTCCCGTCTATCACCTCTGGCTGGAAGGGGTCGATGGTCATGTAGTCCACGCCCACCGTGTCGGTGTGGCCGTTGAGTAGCAGCGTTCTCCCGCCTCCTCCGCCCTTCAGGACGCCGACGGCGTTGGGCCTCCCCGGCTCGACGTCGTACACGATGGTCTCCAGGCCCAGACTGCGCATGTAGTCGGCGCAGTACTCGGCCATCTCTGCCTCTCCCGCGGCGCCCGGGACGAGGCTGGGGTTAACGGAGTCGATGCGGACCATGTCCTTGAGCAGGCTCACCAGTGCGGACTCGTCGACGTGGCTTCTCATATGTGGTTCACTCTGTACGAGGTCCATGTGAGATAAAAAAGGGAGGATTGGAGTTAGTCTTCGTGGGGGGGCAGCTGGTCCAGGGGCGGCTTGAGGTCGGGTGGCAGCGGTGACACGTATGTCAGGCCGTCCATCCTCGTCTCCCAGTCCGCCTTGGCGGCGGCTATGAGGTCGGGTTTCATTAGGAGGTCTATGGTGGTCGCGGCCATGGTCTTCGAGGCGAAGATGGTGGATTTGTGGGCGATGCTCGTGCCTCCGACGGCGGTGTGCTGCCAGGAGTGGCCCGGCATTCCGACGATGAAGTAGGCTGTGCTCAGCTGCTGCGTGGGTAGGTTCCAGGCGACGTCGGCGACGTCCGATGAGCCTCCTCCGGTGATCCCCTCGCCGTAGGGGTCGTAGATGTTCGTGTCGATGTCGACGTCGAGGAGCTCTATGGCGTTGGGCAGGTGGCTCCTCATGAGGCCCGACTTCTTGGTCTCCCGTGGCACGGACTTCCCGAGCTCCTTGGCCCAAGCCAGCTCCTCATCCGTGTATGTTGGGGCTCCTATGAGCCTCATGTTGGCGATGAGTTGCTCCGCCAGGGGGCGGTTGGGTAAGCCATTGTGGACGCCGGTAAGGAACTTCACCTCGTGGGTGGTGTTCGTCATCAGGTCGGCGCCCTTCGCCATGTTGAGGACCCTGTCGTAGTACTCGTTGACAAGGTCCCGTGTGGGGGCCCTGACGTAGTACCAGCTCCGGGCGTAGGCGGGGACGACGTTGGGCTCGTGGCCCCCGTCCTCGATGACGTAGTGCATCCGGGTCTCCTGGACGACGTGCTCCCTGAGGAAGTTGACCCCCACGTTCATGAGCTCCACCGCGTCGAGGGCGCTGATCCCCCTGTGGGGGGAGCCGCCGGCGTGGGAGGCCCTGCCGTGGAACTCGAACTTGACGGAGTTCATCGCGTTGCCGCTCCCCAGCCTGACGCCGTTGGAGGCACCCGGGTGGTGGCCGAGGCAGGCGTCGACGCCGTCGAAGACCCCGTCCCTCACCATGAAGACCTTGCCAACGAGGGTCTCCTCGGCCGGGCAGCCGAAAACCTTGACGGTCCCCTTTATCTTGTGCTTGTCGATGGCCTCCTTAGCTGCGATGCCGGCTCCCAGGGCCGTTGTGGCGTAGCTGTTGTGACCGCATCCGTGGCCCGGCGCTCCCTCCTTGAGGGGCTCCTTGTAGGGGACGGCTTTGTTGGATATCCCCGGGAGGGCGTCCAGCTCCCCCATGAGGCCTATAACGGGTCCTCCCTTGCCGTGTGTTGCCACGAAGGCCGTGGGCATCCCGGCGATCCCCTTCTCGATGTTGAAACCGTTCTTCTCGAGGATGTCGATCACGAGCTTGGCCGTCTTGTGCTCCTGGAGGCCGACCTCGGCGTACTCCCAGATGGTCTGGTGGACGTCGGTGAGGAGCTCCTTGTTCTCCTCGACCCAGTCCAGCGCGGACTGTTTCTCCTTGCTAGGCATTATTCATCGTAGCATATTCGACGTAAGATGTGTATGACACTTGCGATTGCGAAGGGTTCAGAGGAGTGGTGCGACCGCCGGGATTCGAACCCGGGTCGTCTGCGTGGCAGGCAGAAATCAT
>CAYONH010000106.1:0-4176 GCA_964405275.1 uncultured Candidatus Bathyarchaeia archaeon
GAATTCATCTACCAGAAAACCTGACCTGAACCAGATGCGCGTGCTTTTTATCGGAAGGAATAAGGTAAGGCGATAGTCGAGCTCCACCTCCCGTACTGGAGCAAAGAATGGGCTTTAAGCGTGAAACGAGTCCACTACGTTGACCTCGAATAATATAACAGAGGCAGCGCCAGAAGCACAGTGTTCTTTCCCCTCGTGGTAAGCGTGTACTCCACCCGCAAGGGGGGCTCGGGGTCAACGTTCCTCTCGATGTAGCCATGGCCCTGGAGCGTCCTCAGCTTGTCGGAGAGGGTCCGCGAGTTCACCTCGAGCACCCGCTTGAGCTCATTGAACCTCGCCGCCCCGTTCGTCAGGAACAGGATGTAGAGGATCTCGAGGCTCCACTTCTGGGAGAGGATGTTGAAGCTCTCCTCCAGGCTCTTCAGGTCAGCCTTGAGCTCCTTCGGGGTGATCGCGTGTGCCTCCTGTATCCGGTTCAGTGTGTCCTCCACCCCCCTCACGGTCTGCTCTATCCGGGCCTCCACGAGCCTGCGGAGCTCGCTGCTCAGCGCGATGGAGTCGCTCATCCAGTCTACACCTAGTGTAGGGAAGCTCACTTCAACATTTATAACGGTTTACAATTACAACTAGGTGTACAAAGTATATTCAATATACGGGGGTATAGAATTGAAATACGACGTCGTAGTGGTAGGAGCTGGAACCGCCGGCACATTCACGGCCATGACCGTCGCAGAAGCGGGCCTGAACGTCTGCATGGTCGAGAGCAAGAAGCGGGAGAGGATCGGGGTGAAGGTCTGCGGGGACGCCCTCGGGGACCACCACTTCAAGGAGCTGGGCATAGAGCTGCCCCGGGGAGGGGAGCTGGAGAAGAGGGTCGAGGGCGTCAAGATCTTCTCACCCAACGAGGAGACGGTCTACACCATCGCCGATTCTGAGTTCGTCGGCTACATGCTGAACAGGCGTCTCTTCGGGCAGTGGCTCCTCAAGAAGGCGGAGGATGCGGGTGCAGTGCTCCACGACTCGACGATGTTCCTAGACACCATTGTTAAGAACGGATTCGTTACAGGGATCGTCGCCAGGGACCCAGAGGGTAAGACCATCGAGCTGGAGAGCAAGGTCGTCGTCGACGCCAGCGGCTATATGGGCGTCGTCAGACGCAAGCTCCCGGAGGAGATGGGTGTAGAGAAGGAGATAGAGAAGGGCGACGTAGGCGTCATACACAGGGAGATCAGGCAGCTCCAGCATGAGTCCGAGAACACGAAGTACTGCGAGATCTACCTCAGCCACGAGAAGTCGCCCAGCGGCTACACCTGGATCTTCCCGGGTCTGAACGCCAAGGTTAACACGGGGCTAGGAGTTCGGATGGTCGAGGGGTTCACCGACCCCAGGAAGCTGTATGAGAAGCACGTCCTGAGCAGGCCGATGTTCAAGGGTTCAGAGCTGATCCACCGAGGGACATGGTTCGACCCAACAAGGAGGCCCCTCGACAAGATGGTCGGGAACGGCGTGATGATGACAGGGGACGCGGCCTGGCTCGTCAACCCCCTCCACGGGGGAGGCATAGGGCCGTCTATGCTGAGCGGGCAATTAGCTGGGCAGACCATCGTGAAGGCCTTTGAGAAGGACGATGTGAGCGAGGCCGGCCTGTGGCCCTACGGTAAAAAGTTCATGGGCTCCTACGGAAGGAAGCAGGCGAGCATAGACATATTCAGGATCCTCCTCCAAGCCAGCAGCGACACCGACATGAACTACGGGATGGAGTGCCAGCTTCTGACCGAGGATGACGTGCTGAAGGCGGGGCTGGGCGACGATTTCAGGCTCAACATCACGGAGACCGCGAGGCGGGTGTTCCGGGGGCTGCAGCGGATGCGCTTCCTCAACAAGCTCAGGCTCACGGCGAACATGATGAGGCAGGTAAAGGCCCACTACGACACCTACCCGAACACCCCAGAGGGCTTCGAGAGCTGGCACCTCAATACATTAAACATCTGGGATGAAGCCCGGAGTAAACTCGAGGCGTAGGAAGAGACGTCCCCCTCTTCTCACGTTTTCTCAGTGTAATCAGGCATTGGCTCTCTGGGTGAAAGAGAGTGCCTTGGTAGAGGCTAGCATTGAACGAACTGGACGAGGAACCCGTTGGGGTCACGCACGGTGATGATCTTCCTCTTCGTGTCCTTGTTCACCGTCGGGCCGTCCACCTCGTACCCCTTCCCCCTCAGCTCCTCAGCCGCCTTCTCGACGTCATCAACCTGGACCGCGTAGTGGCTGAACCCGGGGTTGTCCGCTACGCCCGTCAGGTTTATGTCGATGACCAGGCCACACTCGGAACGCAGCTGGGCGGCCTCCCTTCCCCCGTGCTCGAGCTTGTGTATGAACATGAACCCCATATCCGTGTAGAACTTTATCGCTTCGTCGAGGTCTGTGGCGAAGAAGTGGAGGTGGTCCGCCTTGATATGCTTCATAGCGGTACCGTTGCGATAGACTATTTAGCCTTAATGATGCCATGACCTCGACGCGCGACGGGGCGTGTTACAGTTTTAAAATACATTAAATAGATTCTTAATGATTTTAATATCAGCTGATACTTAATTTCTGCCTGTAATGGGTCGATGGGAGTACGTCAACGACTTGGATACGGCTAAGGTCGAGGAGTTCATCAGACGGTCGTTGGAGAGGAACCCCGACATCGAGTTCACGACCGGCCCAAAGATGTCCAGGGAACCGGGTAAGGTTGGGCTCTACTACCGGGTTAAGGACGGGATGGAGTTCTCCGAGCTACTTAATCTCGCGCCAAATCTTTGAGACTCTCTGACCCTCGAAGATGGGCTCCATGTTCCAGTTCTCGAGGGGGTAGAAGTGCATTACCAGCCTCATTATCTGGTCCTCGTTCTCGGCCTCGATGATCCTGAAGCCCTTCCCCAGCCCGATCATGTAAGACGGATGAAGCTTCGGATACTTATCGGGCTCAGCCTCGATCAGCTTGTCGAGCTCCCTGTTCTTCTTGCTTATCTCCTCTGATTCCTCTGGGTTGAACTCAAAGGTCCACATGAACTTCATGGAATCTCCCGTCCAAGTGGTCTGATTGGGGACACGCTATTTTACTTTTTGATGTAGTCGAAGCCTACAGACCATGGAGCATAGATGAGAAGGTGCCCGAGTGTTCTCACCCCGGAGATGCAGGTGCCCCACCAGGGCCACAGCCCTGAAGAGCCCTTCGAAGCCCATCCCCCGGGTTCCGCGCTTCTTGGCCTTACGCCTCTTCGTTCCCTTCGACGCTTCCACTCGGGCAAAACGTACAGTTGTCCAGAATTTATTTAATCATTATGGACCACTACTCCAATATCGACAAAGGATCAAGGGATCGGTTCATGCTGGTCTCTTCGAGGATTGAGAAGAGTTTTTATTCAATAGGGCTTATCGAGTTGACGAACATTCATGCCCCGGATCTTCGACCTAGGCGAATACCATGAGAAGCTAACCGACGTCCACCTCATCATAGGAGAGGGGCTCTGCAGCAACATCTACGTCATCGGCAGGGAGGAGGCATGCGTCGTCGACCCGGGGGTGGGCAACTACGCCAACCCCGTCTGGCCCCAGCTGGAGGAGATAGGGGTGACGCCTGACCGGCTCAGGAGCGTCATAATCACCCATGCCCACCACGACCACGCCATGGGCGCCTTCCTCATCCTCCAGAAGGCGGATCCCAAGATCTTCGTCCACACCCTGGACACCATGTACATCGCCGCTCGCTTCGGCCCCAACCTGGTCAAGGTCGAGGAGGGCAACGTCATCGAGACGGAGAAGTGGCCCCTCGACGTCATATGGACGCCGGGGCACACCGAGGGCGGCATGTGCCTCTACAACCCTGAGGATAAGATCCTGATCTCGGGGGACACCGTCTTCGCGGACGCAAAGTACGGGACCTGGTACGGGGAGTCGGGGAGCCTCAACGCCATGGTAGAGTCCCTGAGGAGGCTGGCGGAGCTTGACGTGGACGTCATCCTCCCGGGCCACGGGACGCCGGTCTTCGAGGGCTCCAACGAGAACATCAAGGCCGCATACGACAAGGCCTCAAGCCGCATCTGAACATCTTAAATAATGTTCATTCTCTCTCTACAGGAGGCACATCATTTTGGTTGTGAAGAATCTGGACTTCAGGAGCGACACGGTGACCCT
>CAYONH010000106.1:4276-5392 GCA_964405275.1 uncultured Candidatus Bathyarchaeia archaeon
GGGGGGATACCCATCACCGTCGACCAGATGAAGGCCGACTGGGAGGTGGCCAAGGAGCACGATCTGGGGGTCCACCTCGACGGGGCGCGCGTCTTCAACGCGGCCATAGCGCTGGGAGTCGACGTCAAGGAGATAACTCAGTATGCCGACACGGTGCAGATCTGCCTCTCGAAGGGGCTGGCCGCCCCCGTGGGATCGATCGTCGTCGGGACAGAGGCGCTCATCAAGAAGGCGAGGAAGTACAGGAAGATGCTGGGAGGCGGGATGCGCCAGGCGGGGATCATCGCGGCTCCGGGCATCATCGCCCTGACGAAGATGGTCGACAGGCTTGCGGACGATCACGAAAACGCTAGGGTCCTCGCCGAGGGGCTGAGGAAGATAGAGGGTATAGAGATAAAGTTCCCTGTGCTGAGCAACATGGTCTACATCGACCTCTCGGGGCTCGGCTGGACGGGCAGGGAGTGGGGGGAGGCCTGCAGTAAGCTCGGGTGGACCAGCAGGGGCTCCAGCGCCACGGTGAGGCTCTGCACCCACTACGGGATAGAGAGGGAGGACATAGAGGCCTTCCTGGACGGGATAACTGAAATCATCCCGAAGAAATGAGACAAAAACGGAGAAATGCGACGTGAAAACTCTTCACCCTCAGTATCTGGAGGACCTGGGAGTCCAGATCTTCACACGCCAGGGGCTCAACAGGGAGAGAGCCGAGTTCCTCGCTCACACCCTGGTGGAGGCGAACCTGACGGGGCACGACTCCCACGGGGTATCCTACTACTCGGCATACTCCAACAGGATAAAGGAGGGGCACATCGACGTCAAGGCGGACCCCACGACAGTGAAGGAGACACCGTCATCAGCCCTCGTCGACGGGGGATGGGCCCCAGGGCAGATAACAGCGATGCACGTCATTGACCTAGCCGTCAAGAAGGCGAAGGAGAACGCCGTCAGCGCCGTCGGGGCCTACAACTGCAACCACATCGGACGTGTCGGCTACTACACCAACTGGGCGGCGGAGCATGATATCATAGCGATGATGTTCGTCAACGTCGGCAACCCCTCTGCCACCGTCTTCAACGGCACCACCCGGGTCTTCGGAACGAACCCCATCAGCGTGGC
>CAYONH010000106.1:5492-6633 GCA_964405275.1 uncultured Candidatus Bathyarchaeia archaeon
GGCGGGATGCCTCCGTCGCCCAACGGGATCCTCGCCATCGCGCTGAACCCTGAGGCCTTCATAGGGCTCGATGCCTTCAAGGAGAAGACAGACGAGCTCATCACGAGGGTGAAAGCCGTGAAGCCCCAGAAGGGGAAGAGGGTCCAGACCCCGGGCGAGCCGGAGTGGGAGACAAAGTTCCAGAGGCTCGAGGGGGGAATCCCGCTACCCGACGAGACATGGAGCAACATCGTGAGCATCGCGAAGGGGCTCGGCATAGAGGTCGACGAGTAAATCACTGTCTTTTTTTCTATCCCGCGTGGTCCTCAAGGCGTATCCTGCTGCCTGAGAAGACTATGTGCTTGAGCCAGTTCTCATCGTCAGTCTCCGGGTAGTCGCTGACGTTGTGGGTCCCCCTGCTCTCCTTCCTCGTGAGGGCGGCCTGGGTTATGAGGCGGGCTACGGTCACCATGTTCGAGAGCTCCACCAGCGCCGGGTCGAGTCCCATCATCCAGAGCTCCTCCATCACCTCCTCGAGGACGTTGATCTCAGTGAGGGCTTGGTTGAGGCTGGAGACGCTCCGGTTTATCCCGGCGTAGTCCCACATCAGGTCCTGGAGGTGGCTCCTGCGGACGGCGACCCCGGGGATCTCCGCGAGCTCCACCTCCCTGACCGGGGGAGCCTCCCCCACATCGCCTAAGGTCATCCCCTTGACCCGCTCGTAGGCCATCTCCGAGAAGACGACGCACTCCAGGAGAGAGTTGCTCGCCATCCTGTTGGCCCCGTGGACGCCCGTGCAGGCGCACTCGCCGAGGGCGAAGAGCCCAGGTAGGCTCGTCTCCCCATGGATGTTGGTCTTGATCCCCCCGCACATGTAGTGTGCGGCCGGGGAGACCGGGATGAGGTCCTCCTCCATCCTGAAGCCGCTCTCGAGGCATTCACCGTATATGGCCGGGAAGCGCCTCCTGAGGAACTCCCCCTCCTTATGGCGGACGTCCAAGAATACGGGGCCCCTCCTCTGCTGCTCCACGATGACCCTGGAGACGATGTCCCGGGGGGCCAGGTCCCTCAGGGGGTGGATCCCCTCCATGAAGGCCTCTCCCTCGCTGTTGCGCAGTATCCCCCCCTCCCCCCTCACCGTCTCGGAGATCAGGAAGGCGGG
>CAYONH010000107.1:0-1128 GCA_964405275.1 uncultured Candidatus Bathyarchaeia archaeon
GCTCCCCCTGAAGTCCGCCGGCGCCACCTCGTTGACGAGGGCGTTCCAGATGGGCCCCCCCATGGAGCCCATGACGTTGCCGCCGAGGCCCTCCCCTATCCCGCCGATGAGCCTCGTGACGACCAGGCTCTGGAACCCGGTGGAGAGTATGAAGCCAAGGCTGGTGAAGGAAACCAGGGCCTGGGAGAGGATTATGTAGGGCTTCCTCCGGGCGCGGTCGGAGAGGAACCCGCTGGGTATCATGAAGAGGGCGCCGACGAAGTTCGCGATTATGCTGGCGATGCTCCACTGCATCTTGGTCATACCCAGCTCCTCGGTGCAGTAGACCACCACGAAGGACCAGAAGATCTGGAACCCGAAGCTGCTCAGCACCGCCACGAGTATGAGCTTCCAGATCTCCCTCGGAGCCCCCCTCAGCTTGCCCAGGGACTCCCTGACGCTCAGCCTGCTCAGGCTGGCCTCACCCCTCGTCTCCACGATGTACCTCCACTGGAGGATGATACTGGGCACCAGCACCAGGAACGAGGCGATGAAGCCGAGGTGGGAGGCCTCGATGACCCCCATGTTGTCCTGGATGTAGCCTCCGAAGGGGTAGGCCGCCACGATGAAGAGGTAGGTGGCCATGGAGTAGGCCCCGAAGCCCGTGGCGCGGTTCTCGTCCGAGAGGGACTCGGCGATGAGGGCGCTCCGCGCGGGGATCGCGATCGAGGAGAGTGAGTAGGCGATGATGCCAGGTATTAGCATCGTCCAGTGGGTCGAGAAGCGGAATATGAGGGGAGGGATGAAGCCGAAGAGGGCGCTGATAAGGATGACCTTCCTCCTCCCGTACCTGTCGGCGAGCATGCCGCCTGGGAGCTGCAGCAGGAGGTTGCAGAGGGCCTGGAGGGAGGAGAGGGCCCCGAGGATCCCCTTGGAGGCCCCCAGCTCGAGGAGGTAGAGCCCCCAGAAGGGGCGCCAGAGGAACATCGCGAACATCCCGAGGCTCTGGGACAGGGTGATGACCATCAGGTTCCTGTTTGACAGGACGGTTCCGACGGACCGCCTGAAGGACAACACCCTCATCACCACCCCACGAGTCTTCCGGGAGACGTTGCGTATGGGTGGCGGGTAGCATATTTCACATTTTTC
>CAYONH010000107.1:1228-6562 GCA_964405275.1 uncultured Candidatus Bathyarchaeia archaeon
ATGAACCAATAGATTTTTTCGTGAAGATTTATTTTCTGCTGACACAAATATTGAGAAACGCCCCTTTCCGCCTTTCTCTCTCATTCGAGCATTTTCGAATAGGCCGCTCCGGACAGGACTACTTATAGGTCCGGGGACATGTATTCTCCGGTAAGCCATGGTCCACATCACATACAAGCCGGCCGAGGAGCTTGTCATCCTCGAGATGGTCGAGTACAGCCTCCATGAGCTGATCGAGACGTGTACGCTTCTCATGAATGCGGGGAGGCCGGTCATCCTCAACTGGGCGGATGGAGTGGCCTTCAACCACCAGCCCCTGCCCTTCAACACCAAGGAGCTCCTCAAGGAGCGGATGAAGGGGCGCATCTACTGGGCGAGCGTCATGTTCGCCAGCATGCCGGACTACGTCGATAACCTAAAGGTTGGAGCCCTAGACATCCCGGTCGTGGCAACGCCCAACCCGGTGCTCAAGCAGGCGGCTGCCTGGCTAAAGGGACAGCTAGGAAGCGATCTCTGAGCCATCTTGGGGACTGGAAGACCCCTCTTTAACCAGGTTCTTGTAGTCGATCTTGGGGATGTAGAGCCGCTTCTCGGGTATTAACCCGCGGGGCTTGAAGATCATGAATAGCAGGAGTAGCAGTGACAGCGCCATGTTCTCAAGGACCAGGAATAGGCTCGCCCTACCAGACGAAGCGATGACGCTCCCGTAGAACATGTTGAACGTCGAGATGGCCTTCAGTATGCCGACGCCGAAGATCACGCCTATCAGGGACCCGGCGTTGTTCCCCATGCCCCCGATGGTGATCATGAGCCAGGGCCAGAGGGTGTACGTGAGCTGGTCATAGAACTTGTACTGGACGTAGTTGTAGTAGAGGGCGATAAGGACCCCAGTCACAGCCATCATGCCCGAGCTGAACATCATGACGTCCCTCCTTATCCTCACAACGTCCTTCCCCATGCTCGAAACGGTCCACTCGTTCTCCCTTACGGCTCTCATCAGCCTGCCAAACGGGGAGTTCTGAATAGTCCTGATGATGAAGAAACAGAAGAGACCTACGAGGAGGGTGGTGACGGCCACGACGAGCATGTTCTCCCCGGGATACCACGAGAGGAAGTTGGGTATGAACGCCCCATGGGTGCCCCCGGCCAGCCACGTTATGTTGGTCGCAAATACGTTGCCAGTGCTGGCCAGAACATAAAGGAGGACCATCAGGATCGAGGCCCTCAGCCTCCCACTCATTATTGCGATGAGCTGGCCCAATAGGATGCCAAAGACAAGGGCTAGGGCGAGGGATAACATGAACAGGGAGATGCTCAAGAGAGGACGCGTCTTGAGGAAGGCGGTTATGGTGGAGACGTTGTATGGGTTATCGAAGACCCAGTCGGGTCGGAAGGTTACACCCGCCATTCCAACTATCACCATACATATTCTGATGACGAGGGAGCTCGTGACGTACGCACCGCAGGCCACGGAGAGGTTGTTGCTCATGTTGGGGATGCCGGCGTTCCCGTACTGGAAGTTGAGGGCGGCGGCGACGATCAGGTACTGGCCGAAGAAGATGGCGAAGTTCATGAGCACTATCTGCGAGGTCGTCAGCAAAGGCGTCACCGAGATACCTATGGAGGTTGGACCTTATGTTAATAACTTTATGATCGACCCGCTTAGCCCCCGCGTTTTTGCGCCCTATATTTTTAAAAGGTGTGAGGGAATCCAGTATAGAGTTCAACAACGAGGGAATGTTTGATGAGAGATAAAGCTGTTTCAGAGTTCTTCGAGACGGCGAGCAAGGAGGGCCGCGACTTCCTCTTCGAGCACGAGGCGAAGAACCTCTGCGGCTCCTATGGCATGCCCATCACCGCCATCACCGTCGCCACCTCCGAGGAGGACGCGGTGAAGGCGGCCGAGAAGATAGGCTACCCCATCGTCCTGAAGATAGTCTCACCCCAGGTCCTCCACAAGTCCGACGCTGGAGGGGTCCTGATCAACATCAAGGACGAGAAGGGGCTGAGGGAGGGCTACAACACCATCCTCAAGAACGTGAAGAATCACGTGCCCGACGCCGAGATCACCGGAATCCTGGTCCAGGAAATGGCCCCCAATGGTACCGAGGTCATAGTAGGCTCCACGTACGACCCCACATTCGGCCCCACGATCATGTTCGGCCTGGGCGGGATATTCGTCGAGATCCTCAAGGACGTCAGCTTCAGGCTAGCGCCCATCACGAAGACGGACGCGGAGGAGATGGTGAAGGAGATCAAGGCCTACAAGATCCTGGAGGGTGTAAGGGGCATGCCTCCGGCCGATCAGGAGACAATAGTGGAGATCCTCTTGGATACCTCCAAGATGCTGATGGAGTGCCCCGAGATCAAGGAGCTGGACATGAACCCGGTGATCGTCTACGAGGAGGGCGCCAGGATCGTCGACGCCAGGGTCATCCTCTAGAGGATACCCGCCTCCCCTCCATATCATAATGTTCTAGGACAGTAAATCAGTCACATTTTTCCTCATCGGGGTCATTGAAGACTATGAAAAATCAGAGACAGGACGAGAGGAAGGTCTGCGCCTTCTCTAAGCGCCCTGAATCCACTTCCTGAGGCCTCTGAACTCGAAGAACGCAAGGAGGCCGCCAAGCACGAGAACTGCCCCCGTGAGCACCATCGAACCGCTCCCGCCTGCGACCTGGTTTAAAACTGTCTTCAGCACTCCCCAGAACACCCCCAGGGTCTGGAACACGATGCCGGCTCCCTGGGTTAAGGCCACCCTCACCTCGGCTTTGTCAGAGGATTTCGCGAAGGAGAGATCCTCGTGGGAGTAGCTCATCTGAGCCGGGGAGAGGCTGTAGACGCCGCTGTTCTCCAGCTCGATGGTGTAGGATACGGTCTCGGACTCACCGGGGTCTATCCTGGGCCAGTACCCTGATGTCGACCCGGACGTGAGGCGCGAGCTCAGGCTGTAACTTGTAATGGTGCCCCCGTCGTCGAGCTCGACGTTTATCATGGGGTCGTCGTCGTTGTTCTGGATCGTGATGGTAACCTCGACCCTGCTTCCCTCCTTGACCCTGGCGTCGGAGACCGCCTTCGTGATCTTCACATTCAGGGGTAAAGCGAGGCCTGAGACCCCGAGCTCCAGGCTCGACGGGTCGATTGTGCCACCCGGCTCGGTGACCGTGACGATCCCGGGGTCGATGAATGAATCGTTGAATAGCCCAGACATTAGGTCGTCCAGGGGTAGAGAGGTCACCAGCTTCATGTTGGGCTCCTCCTCCCCCTCGGGGTCGAAGATGTCCCCCGTGACGACCAGGAAGTTCGACATGTCGGACTCGGGTGAGAAGGTCACCTCACCCTCAACCCCTAGGAGGCCTAGGAGATCCAGGGTCTCCCCGTCCTCCTCGTACTCTATCCCGTCCTCCCAGTATGAGACGCTGCCCGTGAACGTCAGGGGCCCCTCGAAGTCGAGGGGGATGAACTCCTTCGCCTCATCGGGGATCGACTCCTCGCCCAGCCTTGAGGTTATCAGGTCTAGGTTGAAGAATCCCGCCACGAAGGCTGAGCCGTCGGCCGACTCCTCGTCATGCCCCGGTATGAGGGCGCCACTGCTCACCGCCTCGCTTATCAGGTCGGCCAAGCCCCCGTTCTCTGAGAGGGCCCCCACGATGCCGTCGACCATCTCCGAGAAATCGGCGTCCGTCTGGTACAGTACTATCGAGATCTGGAGGGGGGGCCCTGTGGCGTTCTCGTCCCCCATGACCGGGGGATTGAAGGTGAACAGCGGGTCCAGGTCTATCCCGTACTCGTTTGAGAAGGCATCGGAAATGGGCCCTGAGAGCGATTCGGCCTCCTCGGCTGGGATGTCCACGTAGATGGCGGCCATAATAGTCTCGGGGATCAGGTTTATCATGGAGCCCATATCGCCCAGCTCAATGCCGTAGCCCTCTAGGAGGGACTCGTCCATCCCGTCCCTCGTGAGTATCAACGCCCCTATGAGGTTTTCAGTAGCCGATCCACCCCAGTCCATGTCCCCGATGGAGCCCTCGGAGTCGAGGAACACGTCGCCCACGTAGGCGGTCCCCCCCTCGTCGACGTAGCCCATCATGTTCTCGGAGTAGAACTCGTCATCGGCTCCGAGGCCGAGGGGAAGGACAATAGAGAGGGATGAGAGAACTAGCATTGACAAGACGAGGAAGGCCACTGGCCGAACCGGTGTAGCGGGAGAACTGCCTCCAGGTCTCGGCTTCCCGCCGAGGCTGAGCCTCAGAGACTCAGACTGAGGAGCAAGCATCACCTCAAGCCTCTTACCGACCTCCACGCCCAGGATGGCCGTGACCATGATGATGAACAGCTTCGCGGCCACCCCCATGGCAAGCGTAGCCCCCATGCCGTAGACTACCCCCATGGGATCGGGCATCTCGCCCCCTCCGAAGCTCGAGCCTATTTCGATGACCTCCTCCAGCACCATCCCGATGATGGGCGCCTCGTAGAGCTGGGCGAAGGTGAGCCCCTCGGGGAGGGGCGGAATCATCTCAAAGGGGTTCTCATCACCGTCGCCCCCCATTAGCCCGGGGAACGACTGCGCTATATCAAACACGCTCGTCGCAAGCAGAGGCACAAGGAAGATAAACACGAGCAGCATCGTCAGCACTGCGCCTGCCCTGCGGCGGATTATCATCCCACCCAGGATCGAGACCCCGCCCCAGATGAGAGCCACCATGAAGAAGCTGAGGGGGTCCCCCAAGAGGAGGTAGATGATCGTGAAGACGGACAGGAGCGATGACCCCAGTACGGGTCCAAGCCAGTCGGACATCAGCGCGTAGGCTGGATGAAGTGTAGCGTACCCGAGGGTGAGGACCATAATTAAGCTCAGGAAAAAAGCCGCGGTCTTTCTCAACCTTTAAACCCACAATAAGGCGGCGCTGATTAGTTAAATTATTAATCGTATCTATCATCCATATCAGACACTAATCAACCTATAAAGGAGAAATGAGAGATTCTCATACGAGGTGGGTACTTGTTAAGCATCAATCGGCTGGCCTTCGAGCTGGCAAAGGAGTTCATTGGACTCCCAGAATTCTACGGTGTAACCGTCGAGAAGCTCCCCTGCGGGACGACGGTCATCGACACTGGCCTTGAAGCCCCCGGTGGATACGAGGCCGGACTGTTGACGACCCGGATAGCCATGGGGGGGGCGGGGAGTGCGAGCCTAGGATACGCGGACTTCGGCGGCCTCAAGCTGCCTACTGTCATCGTAACCACTGACCATCCGGCTATCGCGCTCTTCGGCGCGCAGCTGGCGGGATGGAGGATAAAGCCCGAGGGGTACACTGCTGACACATCGGG
>CAYONH010000108.1:0-2220 GCA_964405275.1 uncultured Candidatus Bathyarchaeia archaeon
CCACCATCCAGTCCACCATCTCCCTGAACGCCTGACGCGCCGCATCCTCGAGGGGCCTGGCGCTACCCACCGTCATGAACTCATCGGGGGAAACGACCCTAGGCCAGCCGATACTCTTCCCCTTCTGAAGATCCAACCTCAATGTGACGACCGCGGGGATCTCCACGGCGACACCGCAGATCTCCCCGTCCCCCTGGACGGCGTGTACGTCACCGAGCCCCAGCAGGGCACCGGGCCTGAACACAGGGAGCATCAGAGTATTACCGGGCCTGACATCCGGACAGTCCATGTTACCCCCGTGGCGACCGGGGGAGAGGGTGGTGATGGATTCGAACTCGGGGGATACCCCGATGGTTCCTATGAAGGGGTCAGCCTCCAGTTCGACCGTCTTCCCCCCGTCGGTGACGTAGAGAACCTTTCCCTCCTTGATCTCGCACATCTTACGCCTCGGCTCCATCAGGTTCAGCCAGCCCTCAAGGGCCCCGAAGCTGGGGAAGATGGCCGTGGTCCCCTGGTCAGGCATCTCGATATCCAGTATCTCAACGACGAGGGTGTCCCCCGCCTCAGCCCCCTCGACCTCGATTGGCCCCGTCACCGGATTAGTCACCCTCTCAAGGGCGCTCCAAGTCTCAACCTCCACGACCTCGCCCGGGGCAACGCTGGTGATGGGTGGCGCGTGGGGCCCCAGCACCGAGTCCACCAGCTGGTCGAGCTTCTCCGACGGCTTCTTCATGATCCTCCTAGCCATGTACGTCCCTCGACAGACTCTGAACAGAGGGCTGATAAAACTCTTCGCACGTGCATCCTAAATAGGAAAGAAATAAAAGCCGGTTCCATGCTCCTTAGAATACGGTCCGAGAGACCGCACTATCAACTAGAGGTGAAAGGTATGGAATACATGTATGCCGCCATGCTCCTGCACAGCGCAGGTAAGGAGATATCGGAGGGAACAGTGGAGAACATTCTCAACGCAGCGGGTATCAGCCCCGACAACGTCAGGGTCAAGGCCCTTGTCGCCGCCCTCGCGGATGTCGACATCGAGGAGGCCCTCAAGGCGCCGGTGCTCACAGCCGCCGCTGCCGCTCCCGCCGCCGCTGCTGCCGCTGATGAGGAGGAGGCGGAGGAGCCAGAGGAAGAGGAGGAAGAGGAGAAGGAGGAGGACCTCCAGGGCCTCAGCGCCCTCTTCGGCTAGAAACCAAAGTTTTTTCCCCTACCCATTACCATCCCAAGAAGGGAGTCCAAATAATGCAAGCCCCCCTAGGTGATTTAATTGATCAGTTCTGACAAGTTGATAAAGCTGTACCTGGAGTTTTTCCAAAGCAAAGGACACAAAATAATTGCGAATGCATCTCTTATACCAGAAAATGACCCGACCGCGCTATTCATCTCAGCTGGGATGCATCCGCTGGTACCATATCTCCTAGGTCAGCCACATACAAGTGGGAAAAGACTGGTAAATGTACAGAAATGCATCAGAACCACCGACATCGATGAGGTAGGAGACAGTAACCACCTGAGCTTTTTTGAGATGCTGGGAAACTGGTCTCTCGGGGACTACTTCAAGGAAGAATCCATACGATGGAGCTACGAGTTCCTAACAAGCAAAAAATGGCTCAACATAGATGCGAAAAGGCTTTACATTACAGTCTTCGCAGGAGACGGGAAAATACCAAGGGACACAGAAAGCGCAAGGATATGGAAAGAACTCGGGATTCCCAAAGAGAAAATATTCTATCTGCCGAAAGAAGATAATTTCTGGGGTCCAATAGGCAGCGTTGGACCATGTGGACCTGACACTGAGATATTTTACGACACAGGGAAGGAACCATGTGGAAGTGAATGCCAACCAGGCTGTCCCTGCGGGAAATTCAATGAGATATGGAACAATGTCTTCATGGAGTACAATAAAACTCAGGACGGAGAGTATGAACTGCTTGAACAGAAGAACGTCGACACGGGGATGGGAGTTGAGCGAACAGTTGCAGTTCTACAGGGAAAGGACAATGTATATGAAACCGAAATATTCGTCCCCTTAATAGAACGAATTAAAAAACTAGCTGATATTGAAACAATCTCAGAAAATCAAATAAAAAGCGTTAGAGTAATTGTCGATCATTCTCGTGCAGCTACCTTTCTTCTAGCTGAGGGAGTCGCACCAAGGAATGTGGAGCAAGGATACGTTCTAAGGAGGATCATCAGAGGAGCCATCAGACATGGAAA
>CAYONH010000108.1:2320-6504 GCA_964405275.1 uncultured Candidatus Bathyarchaeia archaeon
GACATAGAAGAGATTGTTAACATGCAGATTAGGAAGGCTCTCCCTGTTAAGAGAACTGATACCACGTTAGACGAAGCAAAGAAGATGGGAAGTCAAGCGGTATTTGAGCAAACATATGGGCAACAGGTCTCTGTATATTCCATAGGCGATTTCTCGCTGGAGATATGTAGTGGTCCACATGTGAAAAATACAGGTGAGCTTGGCCGATTTAGGATAATAAAGGAAGAGGGGATTTCCTCAGGTGTGCGGAGGATAAGAGCGGTCTTAGACTCATAGGATTCGAACCCAATCCCACCGCACCTACATTAATTTTAAAGGGTCTATGAGGCCCTCGGGGGGTTTGTAGAAGTTTAGATGAAGCATAGACGCCGTAATGAATGTAAATAAGAAACCAGACCTAGAGCTTTGTACGTTAACGCTCCTCATGGGGATATATGCCCGAACATGAGATGTTACGCTGCGTTGGATAGGACGCTCTTGATCCGGTCGATGATCAGCTTCTCCTCCCCCTCAAGGATGTACTGCGTGTTGAAGACGAGTATGCCTCGGTAATCCTCCAGCAGGTAATACGGCTCGTAGATGCCCTCTATGCTCGGGTCCCCGTCGACGAGCCCCTGATGGAGCTCCCCGCCGCCTATCCCGCAGACCCCCTCATCTAGCCTCACGGTGACCAGCGGGAACTTCGGTGTCTCCTCCTTGCCCGTGGTCGCGATCACGACACCAGACTCGACACCCGATAACTTCCTCAGCTCATCGGCCATGAAGTTCGCCTTCTCCTCCCAAGCCTTGAAGTGAGCCCCCTCATCACGCTCCAGGTAGATGCGGAGCGCCGTTACGAGGCCCACGATGGTCTCCCTGCTCATCTTGGCCACCCTCCCCACCCCCTCGAAGGGATACGACTGGAGGTGAGCCAGCTTGATGAGGTCACCGCGCCCCGCGAGCAGCCCCGAGTTATTGGGCCCTGCTATCGTCTTCCCACCGCTGAAGACCACGAGGTCAACGCCCTTGGAGGTGTAGTACCTCAGGTTCGATTTAGGGGGTAGCTCGGCCGCCGCGTCGATGATGACGGGCACGCCATGCCTGTGAGCCACCTCCACGACCGTTTCGATTGGTAGGCTCTTGGATGAGGGCTGGACGGTGTAGTAGTACGCGGCCGTCTCCTCGGGGTTGAACGCCTCATCTAGGTCCTTCTCCGTGGCCCCCTGCTCGTTCCCGACCTCAACGAACCGTCCTCCTGCGATCTCAACGGCGTGGTCGTACTCGTCCCGATTGACTTTCTGAACGACGAACTTGGTCTTCAGCCCCTCCGCATGGGCGGGTATCCTCTGGATGATGTGCCTCCAGACGGCTCGCCCCTTGGGCTCGTACTCCTCTAACTCCGTCCCCTTCATGATACATGCGGCCGCGGCCAACATTATGGAGGCGCTGCCCCCAGCCGTCGGGAGCCCCGCCTCGGCACCCGTCGCCTCTGCGATAATCTTCCCCGCCCACTGCTGGAGCTCGGAGATGTGGACGAAGGCCTTCGAGGCGTCCTCCATGGCTCGGAAGACCTCCGGGTGAGAGATGGACCCCCCTACACGGGTTAGGGTACCAGCGGCGTTGATGGCCCGCCTTACACCGTATTTCTCATAAGGATTGTATGAACCCGCAGACAACAGAATTCACTCCCTTTTACGTTCCATTTCTGGTTCAAGTCATATGATAGACTTCCGATTCGCTGCGCAACAATTTTTACTCATAACACTTATTCCATTCGCCATTGGGTTAATACAAAGACAGGCAAGGGTAGATGACATGATGGACTGGAAGCAGATCGAGGAGAAATGGCAGAAACGATGGGCTGAAGCAGGCGTATTCGAGGCCGACCCCGACCCAGAGAAGCAGAAGTACTACCTGACCGTGGCATACCCTTACCCCAACTCCCCGCAGCACATCGGCCACGGCCGCACCTACACCCTGACGGATGTCCACGCCAGGTACCGGAGGATGCAGGGCTACAACGTGCTCTTCCCGATGGCCTGGCACTTCACGGGGACCCCCGTCATGGCCATGGTAGACAGGCTGAAGGAGAAGGACCCAGATCTCCTCGACACCTTCCTGAACCTCTACAACATCCCGAGGGACAGGCTCCACGAGCTGGAGACCCCCGTCGGCATGGCCACCTACTTCGCCCAGGAGATCAAGGCGGGCATGCAGAGGATGGGGTTCAGCATCGACTGGCGCCGGGAGTTCACCACCGTCGACCCCATCTACAGCAAGTTCATCGAGTGGCAGTTCGCCAAGCTGAGGGAACGGGGCTTCATCATCCAGGGGAGCCACCCCGTGGGTTGGTGCCCTAAATGCGGAAACCCCGTTGGACAACATGACACCATCGGCGACAAGGAGCCGCAGATAGAGGAGTTCACGGTCATCAAGTTCAGGCGAGGAGACACTTACTATCCCGCAGCCACCCTCAGGCCCGAGACGGTCTTCGGAGTCACGAACATGTGGCTGAACCCCGACTCACTTTATGTAGAGGTAAAAGTGGACGACGAGACCTGGGTAGTCAGCGCAGAGGCAGCCAACAAACTACAGTTCCTGGGACATGAGGTTGAGGTCGTCTCGGAGTTCCAGGGGAAGAAGCTGATAGGGGGAACCCTTACAAACCCCATGACCGGAAACGAGGTCCCTATACTCCCCGCAACTTTCGTAGACCCTAAGAACGCGACTGGGGTAGTCATGTCAGTTCCAGCCCACGCACCTTTTGACTACGTGGCCTTGGAGCAGCTGAAGAATGAGCCGAAGAAGTTCTTCGACGAATACGGCCTCAAACAGAGTGAGATAGCGAAGCTCAAGCCCATATCCCTCATAGAGCTTCCCGGTTGGGGCGAGAGCCCTGCTGTTGACATCGTTGAGAAGATGGGGATTGTGGATCAGGAGGACCCCAAGCTGGAAAAGGCCACCAAGGAGGTCTACAGTCAGGAGTTCCACAACGGGAGGCTGAGGGGAAACACGGGCCAGTACGCTGGGCTGCCCGTTGAGAGGGCCAAGGACGCCGTCAAGGAGGACCTGGTCGCAGATAACGGGGCGACGACCATGTACGAGCTCATCGAGCAGGTCATGTGCCGATGCGGGTCGGACGTCCTGGTGAAGATATTCGAGAACCAGTGGTTCATCAATTACGGGGACGCCTCGTGGAAGGAGCTGGCCCACGAGAACCTCGACGCCATGGAGATCATCCCCAGGGAGCTGAGGCAGGAGTACGTCCATGTCATCGACTGGCTGGACCGGAAGGCCTGTGCAAGGAACGTGGGAATGGGTACGCCGCTGCCGTGGGCGCCTGATTGGATAATAGAGTCCCTCTCCGACTCGGTGATCTACATGGCTTACTACACAGTCATCAAGGACATCAACAGGCTGAAACCCGACCCCGAGACCCTCAACGAGGCATTCTGGGACTACATCTATCTAGGCGAGGGCAGTGTCGACGAGGTCTCCGAGGCGACAGGCATCTCCATCGAGGAACTGGAGGCGATACGTGCCCAGTTCGATTACTTCTACGCGCTGGATGCACGCCACTCTGGTCGCGACCTGATACCCAACCACCTGACCTTCATGATCTTCAACCACGACGCGATATTTCCCCGGGAGAAGTGGCCCAGGGGCATCATCGTCAACGGCAGCGTACTGATGGAGGGGCAGAAGATGAGTAAATCCATGAACAACATAATCCCTCTGGCCAACGCCATCGACAGATTCGGGACAGACCCCTTGAGACTAGCCCTCATGATAACCGCCGAGCCCCTCAAGGACGCCGACTTCAGCCCCGATCTAGCCAGATCCATGGCCGATAACCTGGAGAAGTTCTACACACGTTCGATGGAGATAATCGCATCTCCAGCGGAGGATGACTTCGAGCTAACAGAGATCGACCTCTGGATGCTGAGCCGCCTACAATCGTACCTCGGAGAGGCCAATGAGGCGATGGTCGAGATGAAGGTCAGGAAGACGATCCATGCCGCCCTGTACGACCTGAACAAGGACCTGGACTGGTACACGAAGCGGGTTGAGTCCCAGAGAGAGAGGGGATCCCGCAGAAAGGCCATACAGCACGTCCTACAGACCATCATCGAGACCCAGGTGAGGCTCCTCACGCCCTTCACCCCCCATCTGTGCGAGGAGATCTGGGAGGCCATGGGCAACGA
>CAYONH010000109.1:0-6297 GCA_964405275.1 uncultured Candidatus Bathyarchaeia archaeon
CTTCGATGGCCTTACCTATTCGTAGCTCACTATCACCGTAGCCTATCGAGGTGTCTATGAAGTTGACCCCTAGGTTGAGGGCGTGTCGTATCACCTTGATGGCCTCATCAAGCGGAGGGCGCTGAATCGGAATGCCTCCCATCCCCACCCTTGAGACCTTCAAGTCGGTCTTACCCAACCTTATCTTCTTCACACTACCCTGCCCCGATCAAAGTCGAAGGTAAACACCACGCCGTTTTCTTCAACGATAGGAGCCCAGAGGCCTTGCGGCCGTCTTATCAGTGCACCGTGACGAACTGGTTGTCCATGAATCATGAAGCTCATTTTAACGAGTCTGTTTTTAAATGAATATAAATGTTTGGTTTATTATACAATTAATAAGATATGCAACCATATATTTGCATTTCTAAAATATTCTTTGCGGCAAACCGCGTGTTTAATCGAACATCCTAGGTAAACCAGACTAAACGGGATAATCCTGTGTTAGAAACGAATATGAATACGCCCTAGAGGGTCCTGTCAGGCCGCTTTACTCTCTCTTAGCCTATTTTTTAATTCAAGGAGAGCCTTGACACTTGGGTTTGACGTGTTCAAACTGTATACGATTGTCACTTTCCCAACTTTGCAGCCGGTCAAGAGCTTCCTCTCGATCAGGTTCGGCATCACCGGCGAAATGCTTCCTGGGTTCTTGTTGACTCTCCGAGCAATCTCCCTGAGGTTCATCAATCCATTTGGATTCTCGAGAAACATATCGAGCACCAATAGGAGTATAGACGGTCCTAAGAGATCATTGATTAAATCAACCATATCTCATAAACCCATGGCTCTAACATATATTTAATTTGACGCAGCATATAACGTTTGATTTAAAATTATATTCTATGTTTATTTATCCATATATTTATATTAGAGGTCATAGGGGGGTTTACCAAGGCGGATGAACCCATCTTGCCTGAATGAGAGGGAATCGTGAATGAAAGCACTTGTGCTTTACCACTCACAAGAGCGTGGTAACACGAAAAAGATGGCCGAAGCCGTCGCCGAGGGGCTTAAAGAGACCGGGTGCAAGGTCCTCCTGTTCAATACAAACGAGGATCGATTCGACGTTTCCACGTTTCCTCACTTCGACTGTGTGGCTTTCGGCTCTCCAGAATACTTCGGCTACATCGCTGGCGGGTTGAAGACGTTCGTCGACGACCATTACGTCCATGATGTACACAAGAAGACCGAGGGGATCAAAGAAAAGTCGTACGCTCTCTTCTATTCGCACGGTGGCGGTGGAAGAGTAAAATCCGTGATGGTGAACCTTTTCAAGAGAGTTGGCACACAAGTCGGTGAACCGGTAGGCTCACACGGGGCACCCAATGCACAGGTTTTAGAAAAATGCAAAGACTTGGGTATAGAACTGGCAGCAGCCGTGAAGAACTAATTATGCATTTTTTACTGCGCGCGCGAGTGTCGTTTTAGACATCGATGATACGCTGATAGACACTCAAAGAAGGATGAAGTCAATCTGGCAGAGCGTTCTGGGGCGTGAAGTACCGCTTCGCGCGCGCGAGCCGATCCCCTTCGCCGTCGAAACCCTCAAGGCGTGGAGCAGGCATTACACCATAGTCTACCTCACGGGGCGGCCCGAGACTACCCGCGACCTGACCATTGCTCAATTAGAGAGGTTCGGCTTCCCGATAGAGAACGTAGAAATGGCTATGATCGCTCTCGAGGACTGGCACAAGGGCAGGGTTAACGAAGCGAGGCGGGAACTACTATCTTCGATCTCCCAGCGTCATAACTTCGTAAGGGTTGTAGGCGACTTCCCCGGATATTTCACTTTATACAAGCAGTTCGACATCCCGGATAGGATCGGTCTTCTACTCTCAGAACGGCATTCACCTCAGGACTTCATCAATAAAGGTGCCACTAGGGTGATTGAGAGCTGGGAAACGCTCGTTGACGATCTGCCAAAGCCAATTTAGGCTTTGTGATGGACGGTGCACCGTGCGCGCGCAGTTCTTCCATAAGTGAAAGAACTACCATGATTAACTTACTCAGGAAGCATATCGCCTGTGATCCCTAAACTCGTGGAGAGAGGCTTCCTTGAAGCTTGCAAGATAGGGAAAGTCTCTGTCGCTTACAAGCTCAATTTCGCAAGCGATAGTGTCCGAGCGCTTATAACATTGCGAAACTCTTTGCGATCATAAATATTAAAACACGATTTTGAACCTGCACTCCTCGTCTCCACCCAGGATGGTCTTCTCCCTAACAACTTCAACCTGTCGTCCCGTGGCTCCCTCGAAGAGCGCTTTAGCCCACCCCGTGCTGCATTCACAATAAGTGGCCGAAAGCTGCCCAGGGGGTATATTCTTCACGGTGGGGCAGTAGCACTTGGGGTAGACAAGGTAAACACCGTCATCTTCGTGATGTAGGTGCTCGTTCACCTTGGAGTATTTATATAGAAAGTCCTCGATGTTTTCAGACTTCATGAACACCTTCTTGGCTTTCGCAACATTGCTTTTTCCAATGCACTCGTGCCCGCACCGCTCGAGGATCAGTTTTCGGGTCTCTTCGTCGACTAGCTCATCCAGGCCGGCTATCAGGTTCTTGATCCATTTCTCTGTATGTTTGGCCATGGATTCTAGCAAATCATTAAAAATATTAAAGGGTAGTGTTTGTTCTTGAATGGGTCTTCGATCTCTAAGTCGCGTGCGCGAAGATAAATAGTCTTCAATGAATGGATCATGGATGGATCTCAGGGACAGCGTCATCCTCATCATCCTCGCGTCTCTCCTAGTGTTCCTGTTGATCGGGACCGGCGGCAAGGAGACACCTATCGACGAAATCGAGCACGTTGACGAGGAGGACCTAACCGTAGAGACGAGGGTGGCCATCTACTCTGGACAAGGCACTTGGAACGAGTCTGTGGTGGCCCTCGAGAGGTTGTTCCTTTGGATGAATCTGACCGTGGAACTGGTTGACGCGCCTCAGATCAACGGTAAAGGCCTCGAAGGCTTCGACATATTCTGCGTCCCGGGCGGGGACATGTACCAATACTCCCGAGACATCTCCCCCGAAGGCAAGGAGATGATAAAGGAGTTCGTCCTGGGAGGAGGGGGCTACCTGGGCGTCTGCGGCGGGGCCTACTTCGCAGGTGAAAGGGTCGTCTGGCGCGGAGACATCCTCCCGATGACTCCTCTCGGCCTCTACAGGGGAACGGCGACAGGCCCCGACGACAGGGTCGTCCCCTACCCCGGCTACAACATGTGCGATGTCGAGATCACGAGCCAGGGCCACCCGATCACCGCCAACCTGTCCCAGCCATGCGTGATGCTCTACTACTGGGGGCCCGTGCTCGTCCCGGGGGAGGGGTCGTGTGCGGAGATCCTGGGCGTCTACGGAGGCATAAAACTACCCGCCATGCTCGCCGTCCCCTGTGGCTCCGGCAGGGTCTTCCTAGTCGGATGTCACCCCGAGATAGAGGAGGACAGCCTCAGGGACGGCTCGACCTTCGCCGAGGAGCTAGACGACCGGGGATCCGACTGGGAGCTACTGCAATCGGCCATTCTCTGGCTGGAGGGCCACTGAACCCCGCGCGCCAGCGTGTTGCTAAATTCATGGAGTTAACATTTACGTGCAACAGATGTTCACCCTTAACTGAAGATGGAGAAACATGAGGATGTAGCATCCATCCTCTCCACATTAGACCTAGACGACATAGAAGAAACGGTCTCCCAACCATACCATGGCACAGGGCCAGGCAGACCACCCAGAAACCCGCTGGGCATCTTCAAAGCGTTGATCGTGAAGAGGCTACGCCGAATACCCAGCGACAGGGAACTCTACCGCAGACTCTGGAACGATGAAGCCCTACGGGAGATATGCGAAATCGCGTCGGAGGGTTTTAAGCACCTTACTACCATCAAGATGCCCAATTTTTTACCTATTTTCATTAATAAATCCTATAGTTTGTTATCGCGCGCGCGAATCTTACAACATATGCATACTCGTTTCCATTCTCAAATTTTCAGGCGTCTATGGGTTACATTGTAACTCTCTGCACTCCGTGCCGCCCTTGGTGATATGGGTGGTGTAATTGTAGGGAGCGCGGCTCGAGTACGCCGGTCATCTTGGATACTATCTTGCCAGCATGAGTCATGCGAATTTTTTATAAAAATGAAAGTGCGAGTCTACCTTGTCATGAGTGATCCGGAGATGTCGGGTGAGTCGAGATCATGGTTCAACGTCAAGGTCTTGGCCTTGGTCGCAGTCATCGCTGTAGCCCTTGGTTCGGTTTACATACTCTCCTTGGATACGCAAAAATATGAGACCTACTCCAGGTTCGGCTTCTCCTTCGAGTATCCGGAGGAGATGGAGATCCGTGAGGATGGCATCGGTGAACTGGGTATAGCCACGATCACTGCAGGCACCGCCCAGGGCACCCGGATAAAAGATGAGATACCCGAGATCATAGGTGTGGCCTGGATACCGTCCGAGCCCTCACAAGCTCTCGAAGATGTCCTGGATCTCACATTCTCGCAGCTTGGAGGTGGAAACGCTGTGGAGAGCAGGGGGGAACTCGGATCCACGTCAAAAGGCGACTCCGAGATGCTTCGTCAGAGTTTCCTTATGAATGAAGGGGGGACTTTCATATCGGGCATCGCGGGAGTCTGGTATGATCCCGTCGCCGAGAGGATCTACCTCACAGTCTACATGACCTCGCCCGACTCGGTCTCGGATAGCGGGTTGCTGAAACGCTTTGACAGGCTGGTCTCCTCATTTGAGAGCAGTTTCGAGGCGTTCCCCGAAGCGGCGCTCCCCGTCTACTGGCCGACGGAGGGCTGGAGGACCGCGAGCCCGGAGGAGGTGGAGATCGACCCGGAGATGCTCGCGGAGGTCGTTGAGATCATCAGGGCGGATGAGAGGGTGGTGGACAGCGTCCTCGTCGTCAAGGACGGGTACCTCATCTTGGACGAGTACTTCGAACCCTTCACCAAGGGAGAGAGGCACAAGGTCTACTCCTGCACTAAGAGCGTGGTCTCCACCCTCATCGGGATCGCCATCGATGAAGGGTACGTCGAGGGCGTCAACCAGACCCTGCTGGACCTGTTCCCGGGGAGGACGCCTCAGAACATGAGCGCCTGGAAGGAGGAGATGACCCTCGAAGACCTGCTCACCATGACCGCGGGTTTCGACGCCCGGGACTCGTGGCTCTACGAGTGGGAGGGCCTCGATGGGATGCATGAGAGCCCCGACGCCCTCCAGTACGTCCTGGATCTCCAGGTAACAGTGGAGCCGGGCACCCGATTCGAGTACACTAACGGGGTGTCCCACCTCCTCTCGTGCATCATCGATGAGACCACCGGGATGAGCTCCCTGGAATACGCCCGGGAAAGTCTCTTTTCACCCCTGGGAATTCACGACGTCGAATGGGGGAACGACTCCCTGGGCAGGAACTGGGGGTACAGCACCCTCTACCTCACGCCTCACGACATGGCGAAGTTCGGCTACCTCTTCTTGAACGGGGGCCTGTGGGATGGGGAGCAGATCGTGTCAGATTCCTGGGCCGATGAGGCCACAAGGAAGCATGTGAACGCGAACCTGTGGGATGGGTACGGCTACCAGTGGTGGGTTGACCCTTGGGGTTATTATCAGGCATTGGGATACAGGGGGCAGCTCATATTCGTCGTCCCCGAGGATCAGATGGTGGTGGTCTTCACGGGCTCGGACCCGGATGTTCCCCCGTTCGCAGACTATCTCCTCAAAAAATGGATAATCCCGGCTGTGAACTCCGAGTTTTCCCTTTTTCCATCAGGTGAGGAGTGAGACGTGAGGCGTAGTGTCGACTGCCTCATCAAAGGAGGGTTGGTGCTCTACCTTGTACAACTTATGGCGACACGCTGCTGAGGACGGGAGTGTGCTTCACGGTGGAGCCCAGCATCATGCTGCCCAACAGCTGGTCGGTGAGGGTCGAGGACGTCGTCATGGTGACTGAGAAGGGCGGGGTGCCCTTCAGCAACTATCATAAGAGCTGACGACCATTTAGAACCCCATTTTACCCCTTTTTTCCTGCAAGTTTAAGCGCGCGCTGTTCCTGGACGTGAGGGTGGCTGGGGTTCGACGCGAGGGGGAGGATCGACCTTAGAGACTGGGACAGGAAAGGGAGCACGCCCACAGGTTCATAAAGTTGTTGCGTGAATAGCTTGGGCGAGATTCGGGCTCTCGCCGGAGGGTTCCTGCGTCGTCCACCCTTGGTTGACCTGTAGTTGGACACGTGATCTAGAGATGTCATCTTAATCCTTTTTC
>CAYONH010000110.1:0-6269 GCA_964405275.1 uncultured Candidatus Bathyarchaeia archaeon
CGTGTTGTTGAGGTAGTACGCCTGCGCCCTGCTGACCTCCAGCCCAGTGGCCGCGCAGAGCCCCGCCAGCACCCCCTCGGTTGTACGAGGCTCCTCCAGTACGTCGAGGACCATCGCCTCGATCCCGAGGATGGCCCCCAGGTTCTCATCGGCCAGCTCGGTGATATCCTCCTTGGCCCCTGCGTGGCTGGGGACATAGCGGTCATACTTGGACTCCTTCAGGATCCTGAGGCTCTCCTTGAGCCCCACAACATCCTGCACGAACGGGAGCTTGTACTTCTCGACAACCCTCATGGAGAATACTGTGTCAGCGCAGAAGAGGACGCCATCCACCCCCACGCCTATCTGGTTGGGTGAGTGCCCCGCCAGGCCCACTATGTCGACCTCGACTCCTCCGATGGCAAGCTTGTTGCCCGTGATGACGTGGTCCACCTTCGACGGCTTCGCAAGGAGGAACCTGTTCCGTAGGCCCTGAAGGGGCGCGGCGCCCGAGAAGAGGTATGTCGGCTCAAGGATGGGGCTCTCGATGAGGCCGGCCTCGATCTCCGATGCGTAGATGGTGGCCCCCGTCCTGTTCTGGATGTAGGCGTTGCCCCCGATGTGGTCCGCGTGGTGGTGGGTGTTGACGATCGCCTTGACGGTCAGACCCGCCGCCTCCAGCGTCTTCATGATCTCCTTGGCCGTGCCCTTGTCCAGCCCAGTGTCCACGAGGATGGCCTCCGAGCCGTCCCTGATGACCCCGATGTTCACGGCGTCGGGGATGTAGCCGACGGCATCTGTGATCATACGCAGCTCCAATTGATACGCCTTCAGTGACTCAGATAGCCCATTATTTGCCCTAATACGATTTCAACCATCCGGTTAGGTAGATGAAGAATCTGAAAAAAAGAGGGGGGTCTACTTGTATGAGGGCATGACCTCGTCTGCGAACTTGCGCATCGCCTCGAAGAAGCCGTCCCTCGGGAAGCCGGTCATGTAGACCTTCGCCCCGGACTCTTCGGCTGCCTCAGCCTTCTTCAGGTGCTCCGCGGAGTCGTAGGGCCCCCTGCCCCCCATGTCACCAGCTATGAAGGACACCTTGTCTGCTCGGCCTGCCTTCTCGGCCGCCCTCATCACCCTAGCCTTCGCCTCCTCGGGGCTCCCCTGGGTCCACATAGGGATGTATACTAGGTCGCCGTACCTCCCCGCCATGGAGAGCATCCGCTTCCCGGGCCCCGCGAAGAGGAGGGGGGGATGGGGCTTCTGGACGGGCTTGGGATCCAGCACCGCCCCCTTCGCCGTGTAGTACCTCCCCTCGTGGTCGACCTCGTCCTCGGTCCAGAGCCTGAGGATCAGCTGGACCCCCTCCTCGGTCTTGTCCACCCGAGACTTGGGGCTACCCCACTTGCTGTACCCGTCGAACTCGACCTGGGACCACCCGGCCCTGACGCCGAAGATGACCCTCCCACCGGAGAGGACATCAAGGGTGGAGAGCATCTTCGCCAGCTGTGCAGGCGGCCTGAAGGGAACCGGGGTCACAAGGGTCCCCAGGCCTATCCGCTCGGTCTTGCCTGCGAGGTAGGTGAGGGTCACCCACGTCTCCAGGGTCGAGTAGGGATCCTGGAACATGTGCCCCCCTCCCATCTGGCCCCACATGTAGTGGTCGGGCATGAGGGCGCCGTCGAAGCCGAGGCCATCAGCCTCGATTACGGCTTTCTTGATGTGGTCCAGGTTGGCGTACATGTTACCCAGACCGCTTAGGAAGAACTTCATATCGATATCACGTCGATCCTTCTGGCCACCGCTTATTAACCATCTCCTCCGGGAAAGCCTCAAAACCTACCACTTACAAGAAGTTAACCGTGAAAGCCTCAGAGCGGATGATTCTGGGCCACATGCCCTTGGTCGGCGTCTCCTACCAGAGCAGGGAGAAGGACGTGGAGTACAGGGAGAGGTTCAGCGAGCCTGGGGCCATGAGGGAGGTCATGGAGGCAGCCTTGGAGATGGGGGTCCACAGATTCGCTGCGGCGACCTCAGACTCGTCGCCCCTGGCGGCCTCCCACATCTCGATCCTGAAGGAGATGACCGAGGAGGGGCACGACGTCGAGGTGCTCCCCTGCATCATGGTCCCCCTGCGCATGCGAGGGGGAGTGGTGGACGCATTCAGGCGTTGGGCCACGTACATCTCCTTCGAGGAGAGAGAGCACCGTGACGTGAGGGGACTCGTCCTCGAGGACCCCATACTGAACTTCAGGGAGGGCTGGAGGCAGAGGTTGCCGACAAGCAGGCCCTACGTTGAGGGAGACTTCGAGGAGCTGAAGATAGACTGGGACAGGGTGGAGGGGGGCCTTGATGATTTCACGGAGCTGGACGTCAGGTACGTGGAGCCCGGGTCGGAGACGGACTTCCTCGCGATGACGGGGCGGATGGACCTCCTGGGCGAGCTGGTGGACAGGATAAAGGGGAGGGGCTTCCAGGGTGTCCTGTTCGGGGTCCACCACGCGGGGACGACCATACCCCTCCTCGAGGAGGGGCTCCCGGGCTTCGAGGGCTACGTGACCCCACTGAACTCCAGGGGTATAATGATGCTCCCCTCGAAGAGCTCCGCAGAGGAGGCCATAAAGGCTACACGGAGAACAGTCTACGCCATCAAGCCCCTGGCTGGAGGCCGAATAGACCCGGATGAGGCCTTCAAGTTCGTCTTCGAGTTCGACGTAGAGGGATGCATGGTGGGCTGCGCCTCAGTCGAGGAGGTGAGGGTTGACATTGAAGCAGCTCTCCGCGCAATCGCCTGAGCTCCTCAGAGCTCCTTGTCCTCGCCAGGGTCGTAGGACCTATGTGCTTCACATCCCACATGAGACCACGAGGACCTTCAAGTCGTGTTTTCATAGTACTAGATAGCCCTAGACCGCGATGCCCACGACGGGATGAAACGTTAAAGTATGTTATGCCGTGTCTATGGGGTATAACCAATGGATTCACGGATTCAACCCAGGACCCTGGCGGGGATAGCCTCACTGATAATTGTGGCGCTAGCCCTCTTCGCACCCGTCATCCCCCTTACGGTCCAGGAGACCTACGAGGACTTCGAGACCTACACCGAGTTAGAGGAGTACACGGCCCAGGTCCCCCACAGCGTGGAATCAAACACGACGGTATTGGAGATGGTGAAAGATCATACGTTCGCTTTGGGCCCCGTAACATTCGCCTTTGAACCATTTTTCTATGTTGCGAACGAGACTGTGACCGTCTCATGGAATAGCTCGAAGGAGATCACCTTCTTCGCGGCGATGCTTGAGCAACGCTGGGATGACCTGTACTATTACCTCTCCCTGAAGTTCGATACGCCGACCTTTACGGCCATGCTGAACGGGACAGACCTGCCTCAGGAGACCGTCGACTCCATCGAATCCATAATGAATGAGACTCTATCCAGCCTGCCTATGGTAGACTACTACGCGTTATCTTCAAGCGGCGAGATATCGAGCATGGATCTCATGGACGCTGACTACAGCCTGATAGTCATGAGCTTCGGGGAGACGGGCACCCTCAACGCCACACTTTCATTCGAGTTCGAGAAGCCGGTGACCGAGATCGTGTTCACGGAGGAGACGATGTATCGAAACGTCACCAAGACACGCCCGGTCACGAAAACGAGAGAGGTCGACAAGAGGGTCACCCTACTGCAGTTTCTTACGAGCGGAAGGTGAAGGATGTCCCAGTGTGCGAATATGGGTGTCAGTCAAGTAATTAACTAAAACAAGACCGTCAAGGAGAGTAGTGCTCTCATCGCAAACATTTTTCTCTGATTCCTCTAAGAATATCATGAACGTTATGAGCACAATCGACTCCATCAAGGAACGGGAGGAGGGGGCGAAGCAGGAGGCGTTGAACCTCCTCAGGGAGCAGCTCAGGGTGGAGGGGGAGCTCGTGGCCCTCTACAACGAGACAGCCCCTGAGATCGAGAACAAGGCGGTGATGCACCTGCTGGAGATGGTCGCCCTGGACTCGCGGAAGCACATCGCCATCTGCCAGGCGGCCATCGAGGTCCTCGAGGGGGAGGACGTCCTCTCCGAGGACAAGCCCGTCATCATCGAGGGGCTCCAGAGGCACCTCGAGCTGGAGGAGGGGTCCATCAAACGGGCCAACGAGATGCTGAAGAACATCTGGATCAGGGAGAACAAGGCCCTCAGCGAGATGATACGGAAGCTCAGGGACGACGAGAGACGCCACATAGAGACGATTGGGAAGCTCTCAGAGAAGCCCTTCTTCAGGTTCGAGCCGGGGGACCTGACCGTGGTGATGCGGGGCGTGGAGTTCGCCGAGGAGAGATACCGCAAGGAGAGAGATTACAGGGAGAGGCAGAAGAAGGAATAGACGTCAGGTACGCCTTGAATCCACTCGATTAACTCTTTTTTTTAAAAGAAGAGAAAAAGATATTTTGGGTCTTCAAGGCTGGGGATACGAGGTTACCTTTTCAGACCCACTTTTTGTGCTTTTATTGTCGTGCTTACTGCGTAGTCGCCGACTCCACGTTCACTTCAGTGATGTAGTTCGCGTTGTTCGTGTAGACGGACATGCTTATCGCGGTGCCGATGTCATCGAGCTGGACGTTGTCAGGATCCTTGATGAACACAAGCAGCTCACTACCACTCTGCAGCGGAACATCCCCCGTAACAGCGTCGTACGTCTCACCATCGTGATCCCACGAGCCTGTCATCGCAGTGTAGTTGCAGACTGTGAAGTCATCTGAGATGCTTGTACCAGCCGGCACGCGGCAGATGAAGACGTCAGCCCATGCCTCCTCGACGCCTCTGACGGCGATCTTGTCGATGAGTATGTCCTTCCCGCCCAGGTTCTGCAGCTTGAAGGCGCCGACTGCGCCGGTGCTGTTGACCCAGATGTGAGGCTTGCTGAGGGCTATCTGCTCGTTCTCTGTCCTGGTCATTGTGATGTTGGTTGCGTAGTATGTGGCGACGGCTGCTAGTAGTACGGCTACGACGAGTAGTATGAGTGTTGACACGACTTCGCTTAGCGCTTTACTATTCCTCATTTTCTAACCACCTTTTCGATTCCAGAAAGAAGAGATTAATAATGTGAATATGTTAATTTGTATGTAGTTTAATTCACATAAAATAGTGAGCAGGGAGAAATAATTAAAAGTAAAAGAAAGGAAGGCTGGGGCTAATAGAACTATCAAGGGTGAAAGTTATTCCACCTTGGGCCGATAGGCGACGCACTCCATCTCCAGCAGCATCCCCGGGACGGCGAGGCCTGTTATGCACGTCGACCGGGCCGGGAGCTCCCCTTCGAAGTAGCTGAGGTAGACTTCGTTCATCACCCTGAAGTCCTCCTGCGCCCCCAGGAAGCAGGTCACCTTCACCACGTCGCCCAACGTGGCGCCTGCTGCCTCCAGCGTCGCCTTGAGACTCTCAAGGGTCTGCCTGGCCTGCTCCTCGATGGTCTTGAGCTCCTTCCCCTCGCTGTCCCGCATACCCGCGTGCCCCGAAGTGAATATGAGGTCCCCGGCCCGGACGGCCGAGGAGAAGGGGCGGGAACGGGTGCCGGGGAGCGTAATGACTTCCTTTGTCACTTTCATCATCTCCTAGATTGTACTGATTACACGCCCTAGACCTTATAATCTCCTAACTCAGCGTTGTACCTCCCCGCTGTCCCCCATGTTTAATAGCCCCCCTTCGGGAGTTTCAGTTAGTGGTTTTATGCGCAGATCCAAGTTAATCTTAATCAATGTGTCCAGGACTAACATTATTTCTCGAATGATTCAGGGGACCAGTCAGTTCGCTAACCCAGCAGAGGGGATTGATTTTTGACAGCTAAGGGATTATCCGACAGCTCGGTCTCCATCCTCATCGGGGGGGAGGCGGGGCAGGGGCTCTCACGGAGCGGCTCCCTCCTGGGGAAGGCCCTCATGAGGGGAGGCCTCCACGTCTTCGGGTCCATCGACTACCCCTCCGTCATCAGGGGCAGCCACAACTTCTACACCCTGACCGTCTCAGATGAGGAGGTCCACTCCAACGGGGACTCCGTGGACCTCATCCTCGCCCTGAACAAGGAGACGGTGCTCCTCCACGTGAACAAGCTCTCACCGGGCGGGGGGATAGTGTACGACGAGGACGTCGAGATGTCATCCGAGGAGCTGGGGCGCGAAGATGTCCGGCTTCTCCCCTTCCCCCTCACGGGAATCGTCAAGGAGATAGGGGGCCCCGAGGTGATCAGGAACACAGTGGCCCTGGGGGCGGGTCTGGGCCTGGTGGGCTACGACGTGGAGG
>CAYONH010000111.1:0-6262 GCA_964405275.1 uncultured Candidatus Bathyarchaeia archaeon
CTCCGCTGCTACGCCAACCACGGCCTCCCCAAGCTCTGGAGGTTCCAGCCCAGGCCCGCGAACCTCTGGGAGAAGGCGACCCTGGTCATCAGCTTCCTCCTCATGGGTGGGACCCCGATCCTTATCGAGCTCAACGGCCTCGTGGTCCTCCACGGCCCCGTCTCCAGGCAGATCTATACGGGGTTGACCTCCGCATCTGTCCTGGCGATCGTTGGGTTCTTCACCCTCCTGGGCCTGCACTTCTGCCCCCGGTGCGTGAACTTCAGCTGCCCCTTCAACAGGACCCCGCGTGAGCTGAGGCAGAAATACCTCGACAGGAACCCTGTGATGAGAGAGGCTTGGGCCTCACTTGATTAGGGGGAGGCTCCCCGTCACCTTGTCTATGATGTTGGCTCTGTCGGGCCCCAGCCCCAGTGCCGTGACAGTGCCCGGGGGGACCTCTGTGAGCCCGGCGTCCTGGATGACGACCCTCACCACGTCCAGCTCGTCAGCCTTCGCGATGAGCTCCTCCAGCTCCTCAAGGGACTCGGCCTCCAGGGCGACCTTCTTCCCTCCCTCGTCCCTCCACCGAGTCCAGGCCTTGTGGTTCTCCTTCTTCCCCAGCTCGGAGGCCCCCACGGCCGCGTGGCTCGCCTGGGCGATGAGCTTCCCCGTGCTCATGCCGAGGTCCAGTCGGAGGACGATGCACATCTTGTACCTGAGGGCCACTAGGGCACCAGCCTGTCCCGGTCCCGGGGGAACATGGTGCACTCCCGGATGTTTGTCATCCCCGTCACCGTCATGGTGAGCCTCTCGAGCCCGATGCTCCAGCCCGCGTGGGGGGGAGCCCCGTAGGCGAAGCTCTCGATGTAGTGGGTGAAGTTGTCTGGGTTGAGCCCCTTCTTCCTGAGCTGCTCCCTGAGGAGCTCGGGCATGTGGATGCGCATGGTCCCGCTGCAGATCTCGATGCCGCTGTACAGGAGGTCGAAGGCGTGGACGATGTCCGGGTTGTCCTCGAATGGCATGGCGTAGAACGCCTTCTGGACGGAGGGCCAGTCCTTTAGGAAGAACACCTCTTTCCCCACCAGTTCCGTGAGCTTCCTCTCCTGGGGCTTCGAGAAGTCGTCCCCCCAGGCGATCTCCTCCCCGGCATCCTGGAGCATCTCGATGGACTCCGTGTACGTGACCCGCCTGAAGGGGAGCTCCGGCACGACTAACTCCCTGCCCAGGACCTCCAGCTCGTCAGAGCAGTTCTCCTTCACCGTAGCCAGCATGTAGACCAAGATCTCCTCCAGGACCTTCATCACCGTCTCGTCGTCGGCGAAGGCCTGCTCGATGTCCATCTGCCTCACCTCGTTCAGGTGGGTCGGGGTGTTGAACTTCTCAGCCCTCCAGATCGGCGTGACGGTGTAGACCTTCTCGAAGCTTATGGCGCACATCTGCTTGTAGAGCTGGGGGCTCTGGGCCAAGTAGGCCTGCTTCTCGAAGTAGGGGAGCATGAACAGGTCCGCGCCGCCCTCCGAGGCGGAGGCGATGACGCAGGGGGGCTGGAACTCCAGGTATCCCCGGTCCGTCAGGAACCCGCGGAAGGATGTGAGGAGCACGTTCTGTATCTTGAAGATGGCGGAGGTGTGCTCCGTCCTGAAGTCCATGAAGCGGTAGTTGAGACGGGTGTCCAGCTCCGCCTTGACCTGGCCGAAGAGGTCGAAGGGAAGGGGCTGCTTCGCCTTGTTGACGACCTCGATGGAGTCGGGGATGAACTCTACCCCGGTGTTGGCGACCTCGCTTGAGACAGTCCTGCCCGTGACCTTGATGACGTCCTCCCTCCCAAGGTCCTCCACGGCCTTCCTCAGCTCGTCGTCCTTGACAGTGACCTGTATCTCACCCGAGACGTCCCTCAGGATGACGAAGCTGATGTTCCTGAGGACCCGGGTCCTCTTCACCCATCCGGCGATGGTCACCGACTCGTCCAGGCTCTCCCTGGCCTTCCCGATCTGCGTGCGCTCGAACATTCATGGCGGCTCCTAGCATAAGCCAATGGGTGAAGAAACCTGAACCCTATAAAAACTTTGGTGGCTAGTAGGCGTACTCGACCCGGAGATCCATCTTGCGGACCTGCTTGGCGATCTCGGTCATGGCGTTTATCCTCTTCTTGCTGAGGCGCCTCGCCCTCCTCCCTTGGAGGACGACCCGGGTCTCCGTGGTCCCGTCGGGGAGCCAGATGATGTTGATGGTGATGATGTGCTGGTTCGCGAAGATGTCCTCGAGGAACCCGCGGTCGTTCTGGCTATCCTCGATGACTAGAACCCTCTTCTTGAACTCGTCGCCAAGGTCACGGGTCAGCCTCCCGTCCTGGTCAATGAACTTGTTTCGGTCCCCGCGGCCCACGACGAGCACGAGGTAACCTCCCACCTCGAACACCCTGTTGAGCCTGGCCTTCTGGAGGTCGGGGAACTTGTTCTCGTTCTCCAGGAGATAACGGGCTACCTTCATGTAGTGGTCATTAACTTCGCCGCTGTTGACCTTCTCTTGGCACTTCGAGCAGAGCATCCCGCTCTTGAGACAGAACTCACATAGTTGTGTTTGCACTCAGCTGATTCCCCCGATCCACGTCGGAGGAGCCAGTGGGAGATGCTCTTACCGTTCTCAGCGATGGAGCTTGATCTCTATCGTGCTCACGTTGGTGGGACCCGGGCGGTCCTGGGATGTGAGCTCCTCTGTCCCGATGGAGATATCAGCGACCTTGAGGTCCGGCATGAACCTATTCCTGGTCACCTCGACGGTATCAACGGCCGTGCTGATGGACCTACCCCTAGCCTTGATGAAGATCTCCTCCTGCCCGCTCTTGAACAGGGTCATACAGGCCAGCACGTAGTTCAGCACGGGTTTCCTGCCGATGAAAACGGTGTTAGATCTCGACACTTCGACTCCTCCAAGTATCTTATTCGTTTAGGTGTGCTATAGGATTGGTTGCCTGTTAAAAAGATTATCGCAATTGCTGCATAAACGTAAAATTGTCCTTTGTTTCACTCTTTTCTAAGGCTTAAAGACACGAAAGCCGCCTTTAACCTATTCTTTTTTCGCTTATTCCCAGACAAATAATAAAAGGACGTTAACCTATATGCCTCATTCGAGCCGCCGTAGCTCAGCTCGGTAGAGCGTCTGGCTGTTAACCAGTTGGTCATCGGTTCGATTCCGATCGGCGGCGCCACATTTTTACTAGTAGTTCAGAGAGACGTCGTCCTTGGAGACGGTGATCCTCCTTGCCCTCTTGAGATCCGCGCAGACCCTCCGGAGGGTGGAGCTGATGTTATCGCTCCTCCGCTTGAACCCGAGCAGCCTAGCTGTCTCGTTCACAAGGGTCTCCTCGCCTATCCCCAGGGAGTGCCCGGCGACCAGGACCATGGCCCGCCTCATCTCCTCGACGGGTATGTGCTCGATGGGCCGGAATGACTCCCTGACCCCCTCGACTGGGACCCGGACGCTCACGGTGCCCCCTGAACCGGGCCAGAGGAAGCTCCGCCTCATGGTTATCGGGCTCCCGCGGGTGACTCTCCTCACCTCCTCCTGGAAGGCCTCCCTGAAGGGCTGGGTCGCCCTCTTCAGCCTGAATGCGTCGTTGATCCTCCGGAACGCCTGCTCCACGTGGATGGGCCCTTCAGCCCTCACCAGCCCTGGGAGGAGGCGCCTAACCTCCGAGTGATACCTCTCAAGGTAGCGCTCCCTGTGCTCCGACGAGTAGCGGCTGAAGAGGAACTTGGGCTCCAGCTTCGCGAAACTGTAAGGCGTCACCTCTGGGAGGCTGTTCCCGGAGGCCTCCGCCACCTTGCCCGTCTCCACCGCCATCTCGACCTCAGCCTCTTCCGGCTTCTCCTCGACCTTGGCTGCAACTTGGACGGCCTCGGCCTTCCTGAGGGCTCTCTCGAGCTTCTTCACCTCGGTCGTCCGCCTCTGGACCCAGTCGGGGGACCAGATCCTGTGGATCTTCCACCCCAGGTTCCCCAGGACCTGGGTTCTCAACCTGTCCCGGTCCCTGGCCATGGCGGCGTCCTTGTAGGTGTCGCCGTCGCACATGATGCCCAGCATGAACCTGCCTGGGTCGACGGGGTCCACCACCCCTATGTCCACCCTGAATGAGCTGGAGCCGACGCTGGGCACCGCCCTGTAGCCCAGGCGCTCCACCTCCTCCGCCACGTCCGTCTCGAGGGCTGAGGCGTAGCCGAGGTCGGTGGGCTTCCCCGCCTCCAGTTCCTTGGGCCGCCTCTCAGCGTACCTGAGGTAGTGGTGGAGGGCGTGGACTCCCTGAGCGCGCGTGGACTCGGTCTTGATGTCGTCGTGCCTGATGCTGCTCACCAGGACCACCTTCTCCCTGGCCCTGGTCACGGCGACGTTGAGGCGGCGCTCCCCTCCCTGCTTGTTGAGGGGGCCGAAGTTCATGGTGATCCTGCCGTTCCCGTCGTACCCGTAGCCGACGCTGAAGATCATGACGTCCCTCTCGTCGCCTTGGACGTTCTCCAGGTTCTTGACGAAGAAGCCGTTGAGGCGGTCCTCCTGGAAGAAGTCCTCGAACTCGGGGCGATCCCTGAGCCTCTCCTCCACGGTGTCCTGGACGGTGTTCATCTGGGCGATGCTGAACGTGACCACCCCCAGGGTCTTCTCCGGGTGGCGCGCGATGTGGTCGAAGACCAGGTCGGTGACCACCTCCGCCTCCCTGACGTTGTTCCTCCTGCCGCCCCTGTCGTAGATTCCGTCCTTCACGTGGACGAACTCCAGCCCCAGGTCCTCGGCCCCCATCCGAGATGCAGGGAAGAGGACGAGGCGCCCGTCGTAGAACCTGTCGTTGCTGAAGCTGATGAGGGAGTCGTGTTTGCTCCTGTAGTGCCACCTGAGCATCTTCACCGGGAGCCCGATGGACATGCACTCGTCCAGGACGCTGTCGAAGACGTCGAACTCGTACTTATCCTCGTCCCAGTCGAAGTCCTCGTCCACCGTGTACCTGAAGAAGGGCGTCGGGGGCAGCTGCTTCGGGTCCCCCGCCACCACCAGCTGGCTTCCCCTGTAGATGGAGCCAACGGCGTCCTCGGAGTAGATCTGGGAGGCCTCGTCGAAGACCACGAGGTCGAAGTGGAGCCCCCCGGGGATCAGGAACTGGCTCACGCTGATGGGGCTCATCATGAGGCAGGGCTTCAGCCGCCTGATGAGGCTCGGGATCCGCTCGAAGAGATGCCTCAGAGGCATGTGGCGGCGCTTCTTCGCAGCCTCCCGCATTAGGATCGTGATCTCCGAGTCGGGGGCCTGGACGAAGACCCCTGTGGGCTTCTGCTCGTTGGCGTTCTCGATGACCCTGCTCGCCGAGAGCTGGATGAACTTCCGGTCCAGCTTCCCGAAGTCGGAGATGAGCTGCTCGTGGTCCTTCCCCCTGAAAGTGCTCAGGGCCGGGTCCACGTCGAACACCCTGTCGAGGATCCCCTGGTACATCGCCTTCTGGAAGACGTTGACGAGCTGGTCCCGGGGGACCCCCTGCTCCAGCGTCTTGTCGAGGAACTTCCCGAGGCCAGCCTCCCTGAGGGCCGCGTTCATGTCGTTGTAGTCAACCCAGGTCTGGAGGTCGTCCAACCTGTCACGCAGCCCCCTGACCCTGGCATGCACATCGCCCAGGGCGGGCCTCCGCTTGCTCTCAGGCCAAAGAGGTGAGTCGAACCTGGAGTTCAGCTCGGCGATGTGTCCGTCAAGCTGCTCCATTCTTTCCCCCACCCGTGGCACCGCAGGGAGGGCTGGCCCCCCCTCGGAGACCGCTCTCTTGAGCTGACCGGAGACGCCGTCGGTGAGGACGCGCAGCAGCCCCTCTGTCCAGTCGACTGCTCCGAGCACGCTGCCCCAGTCCGTGAGGATCCCCCGATACAGCCCGCCGAAGTGGCTCCTCAGGCTGGGCGAGAGCTCCTCGACCCGGGCCTCGAACATCTGCAGCTCCTCGACCCTCTTCAGGTCCTTGAGGAGTTCATCGAAGCCCCCAGGATGATCACCCCTACGTGTGGCGAGGGCCTCGGCGCTGACTCTGGAGAGCGAGGACAGCCTCTCGTCCACATGGCGGGCCCAGTCCGCGACCTCATCCAATGTGCTCCTCTGCATGGGCTTCCCCGTTGCGGGTATCCGCCTCTGGGGCACCAGCCTGGTCAGCCTCCTGCTCCTGTTGATCCACGGGGAGAGGGAGCCGTTGAGCCTCCTGCTGGCGGAGAGCAGCTCCTCGCTGGGCTTCGTGCCCACGACGAGGCTGTCCCTGAGC
>CAYONH010000112.1:0-6228 GCA_964405275.1 uncultured Candidatus Bathyarchaeia archaeon
TCGTTGGATTCGTAGCCGCAATCGTCGTCCACGAGATCCTCCTAATTATGAATAGATCACCACCAGAGAGTGAACCTGTGGCCTCAGACCTAGGTGAAAGAGTGAACGAAGGCACAGGCTAGCTGTATATTTGCCTCATTTTTCTCCCGTGGTCACGTACTCGATGACCTGGGCTGCTGACATGTCCTTCAGTCCAATCGTCTCAGATGTGGCGCCCTTACCCCAGTAGTCCGTCCCTATCACAAGCTGAGCCAGGCTCACCATGGTGTCGATGGCCGGCGTGGGGACCCCCAGCTGGTCGCCCATGGTCGAGATGAAGACGAATCCGTACATGATGTCCTCCCCGAAGGCCGTCCTGGCGGCGAAGTCGTCAAGGCTCAGCCCCGGCCTCCACGACCTGTGGGAGGCGAAGGTGCTGTATACCTCGTACATCGTCTCCCCCTCGACTCCGTACTGTCCGTACTCCATCTTCAGCACCTCTGGCTTGGGGAGGAGCTCCAGCCCCAGGGCCTTCCCCACGGCCATCCTCTCCTTGTCGACGGCGTCCATGACAGCCGCGACCTTGGGGGTCATCAACGTCCCGTAGAACTCCAGGTCTCCGCCGGTCTTCTCCCAGAGCCCCGTGTTCAGGAGGGCTGGCGGGACGTGGACCTGCAGGTTCGGGTTCGTGAGGCTCGTGTCCAGGACGTTCCTCGCCGCCTCGCAGTTGGGGAAGAACTCCTTGACGACCTTCATCATCTCGGGAGTGTCAGTGCTCGGCATCGCCGCCGCCCAGAGGTGGGCCTTGACTCCGAAGACATGCATGACACCCGGCTCGACGGGCTTCACGAAGTAGGGGAGGATCGCCCCTTCCCCCAGGATGGCTCCTGTAGGGGCTGTGTCCTTGAACATCTTGTAGGTTCTCAGCGCGGAGAGGTAGGACGACCAGTTGAGCAGCACCTGACCAGGCTCAAGGTGTTTCGCAGCCTCGCCTATGAACATCTCAGCGCCATACGCCCTGATGGCGAGGAACACGGCGTCGACCCCGTCCACCGCCTCGGCCATGTCCATCGTGATCACGTCAGGCTCGACGCGACCCTCAAGATATCCCGTCGCCTCGACGCTCCCCCGCTCCTCCACCGCCCTCAGGTTAAGATCATACTCCGGGAAGTCGAAAAGGTTCACCTTGAACCCTTTGAGACCGAGGTCCACAGCCATTGTCATTCCCCCGGACCCGCAGCCTAGCACAGCAGCCCGTTTCACGCTCACGCCACATTCCTCCTTGACACATGGTAAAAGGGTAGTATCGATCTTAAGAGATCTATCATATTGGAGCACGCATCTCCGCACAAACCTTAAGCGGTAGCGCCCCATATCTCGGGCACGGTGCAGCGAACGGTTAACAGAGAGATCTACACCGACACTATTCTCGTCCTCGGAGCGGTGCAGTTCGTTGAGGCACTGGCATTCTTCCTCCCTCAATCGTTCTACCCGATGTACATCACCTCACTGGGGGCAACGGTCGCCTCGGTCGGAGTCTTCATCTCGTCGTTCACACTGGCCTCCGCCGTGTTCTCCCCAATAATCGGGAGACTATCCGACCGAGTGGGGAGGAAGAGGCTCATACTGTGGGGGCTGGTAGGAGACGTCGTCTTCGGCGTGCTGACAGGCCTTGTCCCCTCCTGGCACTGGCTCCTCGTCGTCAGGCTCCTCAACGGGGCTCTCAGTGCGGCCGCCACACTTCCGACGGAGGCCCTCATCATCGACTCAGTGCCCGTGGAGAGGAGGGGGGAGACGGTGGGCTTCACGTCCGCCTGCGCCATGGCGGGGAGGTGGACAGGTCCTGTCTTCGGGGGGAGCGTGCAGTGGTTGACGAGGTCACTGGGCCTGAGCCTTGCAAACAGCTATAGAGTGCCATACTTCGTGGACTCCTTCCTAGCGGCGACTGCGTTCGCGTTGGTCGCATGGAAGGTCAAGGACCACAGCGCCGAGGTGGTTGAGAGGGCGGGGTTCGAGGGAAAGAGGGGGAAGATGAACTTCACCGCCTCCATGAGGGCCATGATGTTCTTCGCGTTCACCTACGGGGGTGCCATAGGGTTGACGATGCCGTTGACAGCGCTCCTGTACTCCGATAAATTCGGCGTCGAACCTCTCACCATAGGCGCCATCATCAGCGCTACAGGGCTCATCGGCTTGGCTGCTAGCTGGTTCGCCGGTCGCGTCTCCGACTCAATGGGCAGGAAACCGGTCTTAGCCCTAGGTGAGGGGGTCGGGCGCCTGATGGGTTTCATTCTCCCGTTGATGCCCAGCGTGAACCTGACGGCATTGTGCCATCTCTTTAGGAAGACCGGGTTCAGCGTCAGCAGACCCGCCACGGACGCACTAAAAGCGGACGTTGCCCCGCCCGAACATAGGGGCGAGTACTTCGGATACTATCAGACTGCATACAGGATCGGGGACATTATCTTCCCCGTGGTAGGTACCTACCTATATGCCACCCTCTTTACATTGAGATTCAGCGTCGGAGGCCTCACCATTCCGGGATACGCTGTACCATATCTTCTAAGCTCTTCCCTTGGCTTGACGGGGTTGCTGTCGGCTCTCGTCTTCGTTAGATCGCACAAGAATGCTTGAAATAGAAAACCTAGCTACGCGCGGTGGGTAAATGTTTTTAAAGGTAGATAGGGTGTTGTGGGAGAGAAGGTCAGAAAGAATAAAGACAAAAAAATCGGGGTAAAATCCCTAGATTAATAAGGTTTTTATGCTTTACATTGACCTACAGAGTCGGGAGATTTCCGCGTGTCCAGGGAATTCAACTATATAGTCAGGCTCCACGGGTCAAACCTAGATGGAACCAAGCTCCTCCCCTACGCACTATGCGACCTCAAAGGAGTAGGGATCAGGGTATCCAAGACCATGATCAAGAAGCTAGGCCTAGACCCAAGCCTCAGACTCGGAACCCTATCCGAGACCGACGTGAGGCGACTGGAGGAGATACTCGACAACCCAGCCTCGGGGGGAATACCCAACTGGATGCTCAACAGGAGGAAGGACCTTGAGACAGGGAAGGACGTCCACCTCCTGGGCTCGGACCTGACCCTCAGGGTCAGGGATGACATCGACCTCATGAAGGAGACGAGGAGCTGGAAGGGAAACCGCCACGCACGGGGGCTCAAGGTCAGGGGACAGAGGACCAAGACCACGGCCCGCAAGGGGCGAAGCGTCGGCGTGAGCAGGAGCAGAGTGCAGCAGCAGCAGCGGCAGCAGTAGGTGATATGAGATGGGAGATCCGAAGAAGAAACACAAGCTCTACAACACCCCCAAGCGCCCCTATGACATAACCAGGCTCGAGGAGGAGCTCAAGCTAATAGGCGCCTACGGGCTCCGCAACAAGCGGGAGCTGTGGCGCAGCCGCACCAAGCTCAGCACCCTGAGACGCAGGGCGAGGGAGATGCTCTCCATGGACCCCGTTGAGAGGGCCGACGCGGAGAGCGCGATGATAAGCAAGCTCCACAGCCAGGGCCTTGTACCCGAGAGGGGTACACTGGAAGACATATTGGAGCTTGCGGTCCAGGACCTCATGGAGAGGCGACTCCAGACAGTCATCTTCCGCCGAGGATTGGCCAGTTCCCTCTTCCAGTCCAGGCAGCTCATCGTCCACGGCCACGTCGCCGTTGAAGGCAGGAAGATGAAGGCCCCAGGACACACGTTAACTATCCACGAAGAGGAGAAGCTGGACTACGCCGAGTCCAGCCCATACCACGCGAAGGAGCACCCGCTGAGGCAGGAGCTGGCCATCGCGGGCGCGACGGGAGACGAGTAATTTGAGTGAAAGTGAGCGTTGGGCGGTCATCCACATCTACAGCAGCTTCAACAACACGATAATCCACATGACCGACCTCACGGGAGCCGAAACCATCGCCCTCGCATCCGGAGGAGGATTCGTCAAGGCCGACAGGCTCAAGCCCTCCCCCTACGCAGCGATGAAGGCGGCGCAGCACGTCGCCGACGTGGCGAGGGACAGGGGCATCAACGCCATCCACATCAAGGTGCGAGCTCCTGGAGGCTCAGGCTCCAAGACCCCGGGACCCGGGGCACAGGCAGCCATCAGGGCCCTCGCAAGGAGCAACTTCAGGATCGGCAGGATCGAGGAGACCACACCGGTCCCCCACGACGGGACACGGAAGCCCGGTGGGAGAAGGGGCCGCAGACCTTAGAACCTTGTAGGGATCACATTGAAGGTAGAGATTCTCAGCCTCACGGAAGACACAGTCAGATTCGTCCTTGAGGACGTCGACGTCGCCTTCGCGAACGCCTTCAGGCGCACGATGATCGCCGACGTCCCGTGCTTCACAATAGACGACCTCTTCGTCTTCGACAACTCGTCTGTGGTCGCTGATGAGTTCATGGCCCACAGGATAGGGCTCATCCCCCTCAAGACCGACCTAGACAGCTACGTCCTCCCCAAGAACTGCGAGTGCGAAAGCGAACTCGGCTGCGGCCTCTGCAGAGTCGTACTGACATTGGACGTAGAGACTGAAGACGAGATCAGGACGGTCACCTCAGGGGATCTCGTATCCGAGGACCCGAAGGTCATCCCCGTGAGCCCCGATATCCCGATAACAAAGCTGGCCCCAGGACAAGCCGTCAGGCTCGAGGCCTACGCCCGCCTGGGAACAGGCAAGACCCACGCGAAATGGCAGCCTGTCTCAGCAGTCATGTACCAGCACATAGGCGAAATAGAGATCGATGAGAAGACATGCACGGCTTGCGCGAAATGCGTGGAGGCCTGCCCGACGAACGTCCTCGAGATTGAGGGAGGGAAGCTGCGCGTGGCAGACATAAACGCGTGCATCCTCTGCGGGGACTGCGTCAATGCTTGCCCGGTGGACCCCGCCGCCCTGACCCAGGGCATGAAGGATAATACGTTCCTGTTCACCGTGGAGTCAACAGAATGCCTGCCCCCCGAGAGGATTGTCACCGAGGCGGGGAGAATCCTCACCGAGAAGCTCACCGAGCTGGCGGGGAAGATCGAGAGGGGCGAGACCTCCGAGGACATAGTCGAGATGGACATGGGGATGCAGAAGGCGCGAGGGCTCTACAGCGTAGGCTCCTTGAATGTCGACGAGGAAGAGGAGGAACCAGAGGAATGATGAACCCACAGCTAAAGGAGACGATAAGGACACTCAAGGACGCGTCTAGGAAGAGCGGTCAGAACATCTGGGCCGCCCTGGCGGAGGGGCTGGACAAGCCCAAGCGGAGGAGGGTCTCCGTGAACCTGAGCAGGATCAACAGGCACACCCAGCCGGGGGACGTCGTCGCCGTCCCTGGGAAGGTCCTCGCATCGGGGGCACTCGACCACCCTGTCACCGTAGCCGCACACTCCTTCTCAGACGGTGCAAGGAAGAAGATAGCCCAGACAGAGGGACGCGCCGTATCGCTGACCGGCCTCCTGGATGAGCAGGTCGAGCCCTCGAAGATAAAGATCCTGAAATAAGCGCTTATCTCTCGTTTTACACCTCTCCATCGCAAGCGCAGTGGGACTCAACGAGCAGGAAGGCCTCCCTAGGCTTCAGTTAGTGCGCGATGATGGCACCCCACCTGTCGATGCACTGGAGCCAGCAGAGGACGCCGATGGGGACTTACCCTTAAATTCATAGTCTTATCCCTTGACCTCTTCTCTTGACTACACCGTCTAGATTGGAGAAAGAAGGAATACGCGGAAAAAATGAGTTTTATTTAATCTGTTGCTGTCGCGTCGTAGAGCTGCCCGTCGTCAATGCAGACGATGTCACCTTTCCTGACGTCGTGGGGAACATATACGGAGACTGAACCCTCGGTCTCCCCTCCCCTGCCATCGCACGCCAGGAAGTGGACCACGTAGACACGGCCATTGCCCTTACCCGACCTCTCAGCCCTCAGGCTTACGGTGTCGGTGCCCACCCCCGTGGCGTCAGGAGCGTACGCCTTGCCGCCGGAACCCTTCGCAGAGGCTGTGGGCTCATCGCTGGTGATCCCAGTGACGGTGATGGCGACGTCGTCCCCATCAGGATCTGTGACCCCCGCCACCGTGACGCTGACATACTTCCCGTTGGGTGGCCAGAGAACCTCGACGCTGGGGTAGGCTGCTGTCACGTTCGGGGCCCTGTTGTGGGGGAGGCCCGCGATGCCGTACAGGGAGAAGTGTGAGACGTATGCCCAGATGTGGCCGGCGTAGCTCTCACCGTATATCTCGACGTCTGAGGTGTT
>CAYONH010000113.1:0-3368 GCA_964405275.1 uncultured Candidatus Bathyarchaeia archaeon
ATTATGATATACTATAACGTGTCGAAAAACAATATCGAAGATTCATAAGGTCTAAATAAAGAAGAAAAACACTACAATGTAAAATATCAAGTAATATTAGTCAAGACAAGGTGATTAAAATGGCGAAACTCTTCCGGATCCTGGTAGTTGACGACGACGAGAACATAAGGATAGTTTTCAAGATGAACCTGGAGAACAGGGGGTACGAAGTGGACTCAGCCGCCAACGGTCAGGAGGCCCTGGACAAGGCCAGTAGAAGGTTCTACAATATAGCATTGATAGACATCAAGCTTCCAGACATGGAAGGGACTGCCCTGCTAAACATCTTAAACGAGAAACTTCCCAAGATGAAGAAGATCATTGTCACCGGGTTTCCAACCATCGAGAACGCAATGAAGGCAGTTAATGAGGGGGCCGACGGATACATCCTCAAGCCCGTAAAGATGGAGGTACTCATAGAGACGATTGAGGAGCACCTCAGAAAACAACGGGAGGAGGAGAAGTATAGTGAGAGGAAGGTTGAGGAGTTCATTGAGGCGCGAGCCAGAGAGCTAGATACAATGACGAAATACCACAGACCCATATGATGATGTTCTTTCCTGGAGCCAAGATCATGAATATAAATCCCAACAGATCGAAGGGTTCTCTACTTGACCGAAACTTCAACGACGTTCTCCAGGTAACCATAATGGACACGCTTCTGGGAATATTCGGAGAAAAGTCAACGAAAACCATCTTCAAGACGATGGAAAAAGTCCACTCTATCAGACTGGATGACGTCTCCTCGAAGAGCCATACTTTTGATGTCGCATTGAAGGATATATTGGGAACAGGCCACCAGATAGTGGAAGACATGATATTAGAGAATCTGTTTGACAGGACAGGAAAGGTATTTGAATACAGAGAAAATTTCTCTTTCTCTGATTATATTAACTCGATTAAAGATTAAAGCTCCAGCTAAGAAGAATATAATGCAAGATTCTTTCGACTCGCACTTTCCTTAGAAAAACCACTCGACCAACTTGGGATAATCCTAGAAACTCTTTTAGTAGATGACACTAAACAGAGATTGATCTGGATGGGAAAGATCAAGACCGTTGAGATAATAGTGAGAGGAGACATTATCGAGAAGAACATCATCCTCACATTGGCGGAAAAACTCAAGATATCGAGACTTCAAGCTGACTTCAGCTCCAGCATCGCGGTCCCTCCCTTTCTTATGGCCGTGGAGAAGAGATATCCAAGCATTGCAGTGCTTTACGGAACAGTTGACCTCGAGGATTTATTCCAGTTCAAAGCCTTGATTGAGGACGTCTGCCGTGAGGAGAGCTGTAACATGGTGTCGTTCACGGAACTCTAGCGGGGAAAGCTCGTGGATACGAAGAAAGCCATATCATTGGCTGCAGTAGCAGTCATTGCGATATTATCTTCATACGCGACGTCTGGTATATTAAGCGAAGTCGAGAGGTCAGCTCTCGTCGTTCTCGTCACAGCGGCAGGGCTATGGACCACAGAGGCTGTACCTCTTGTAGCCACATCGTTCATTATTCCCCTCCTCCAGACGCTTTTAGGAATCCAGAGCTTCAAGGCCGCGCTCACTCCCTTCTTCGACCCTGTCGTGATGCTCCTGCTTGGGGGATTCCTGCTCGCCTTAGCAGTCGAGAAGAACGACCTCGACGAATTCTTCGCATATCAGATGATATCGAAGTTTAAAGCGGACGCCCGATTCATGGTCCTGATATTCATGGTTACAACCGCGTTCCTCTCCATGTGGATCAGTAACACAGCTTCGACAGCACTGATGCTCACAATGGCGTTGAGGCTAACCGAGACCGTGAAGGACAAGAGAGGCAACTTTTCCAAGATATTAGTATTAAGCATCGCATACTCCGCAACCGCTGGAGGCCTCTCCACCCTTGTGGGCACCACAACGTGTGCGATGGCTGCGGGGTTTCTGAAGGATATGATCGGCTACGAGATCACATTCCTTGGCTGGATGGGCTTCGGGCTGCCAATCACACTGCTGATGGTCCTCACCATCTGGGTCGTGCTCCTTGCCATATTCCCAATAGATGTCGAGGAGATAACTAGTCTATCAATACACAGGAAGCCTTTGACTGAAAAGGGAAGGCTCACTCTGGTGGTCTTCATCTTCTCAATTCTCCTCTGGATCACAGGAAGACTACCGGAACCCATAACCCAGGCCCTCGGCTGGTCTGGTCATGGTTTGTCCTCAAGCGTTGTAGCGGGCATAATTGCCGTTCTCCTCTTTGCCTCAGACATCATAGACGAGAGAGACCTGGGTAGGGCGAACTGGAGCACTCTCCTTCTTATAGGAGGGGGTTTGAGCCTGGGGGGAGCCCTTGATGTCTCAGGTCTGGTTCTAAGGATCAGCGACAGCCTGATGCTCCTGACGGGAGGCAGACCTGAGATAGTGACCATCGCTTTGGTGGCTGTATTCGGCCTCGGCATAAGCATCTTCGCCAGCAACACGGCAAGCGCTGGCATACTTCTCCCAATTGCGATCAGCCTTGGAAGCACAACCAGCATTAGCCCAATAATACTTGCAGTCGTTATAGGCATCTCCACGAGCCTTGACTTCATGCTACCTGTCGGAACGCCCCCCAACGCAATTGCTTATAGCACGGGCAAGGTCAGCATGAGAGATATGATAAAGGCAGGATTCGCTCTAGACGTTATTGGGGTAACCATTACGATATTTCTTGCCAGTTATCTCTGGCCTTATCTCATTTAATGATCAGGCGGAACAGAACGAATGTCAGGAGGTGTGCATTCAACATTATGCTCCATTTAATTACCCACTTTCCCTAAGCCTTAAACGGATCAAATCATGAGGCTTAAGATATGATCACCCGTGATGAGTCCCTGGACCTAGTAAAGCAGCATGTCAAGAACAAGAACCTCGTCAACCACATGATAGCGGTCTCCGCGATAATGAAGCGTCTGGCTGAGTTCTTTAACGAGGATACTGAGTTGTGGGAGGCCGTTGGTCTGCTCCATGATATTGACTACGAGGTGACAAGTGACGATTTCAGCAAGCATGGGCTTATCTCCGCTGAAATAGTGTCCGAGCTCCTTCCAGACGAGGGGATCCATGCGATAAGAGCTCATAACGAGATGACGGGCTTCAAGGCTGAGAGCAAAATGGACGTCAGCCTCTTCGCTGCAGATGCTCTCTCAGGGATGATTGTAGCTGGGGCACTAGTTAGGCCCACGAAGCTTGAGGGCATGAAGGCCAGCAGCATCAGAAGGCGGATGAAGGACAAGTCCTTTGCCCGTCAGGTGAGCCGCGAGAATATTAAGCGATGCGAGGAGATAGGCATCCCCCTGAGCGAGTTCCTGACCAT
>CAYONH010000113.1:3468-6223 GCA_964405275.1 uncultured Candidatus Bathyarchaeia archaeon
CGCTCAAACAGTATCATGACCCCGTATTGAACTATTATCAGCCAGAAGTAGGGTGCGACCTTCAGCGCTATAGCCCTTATCAGGCTCTTAAAACCGGGCTCATCTGCTTTCTGGATCCTCAACTGGTGGAAGTAGAGCCCCTCGGCGATGAAGAAGACTCCGAAGAAAGGTATGAAAATCGGGAACACGGAGAGACGTCTGAATGTCAATGTCCTGAAGAGGGGTATAATGAATGTGAGGGTCACCCCCAGGTATGATTCTCCTATGTAGGCAATTGTGTAGAGTAGCAGGAACATACCGAAGGCCGTGAGGACGTCTTTGAGTTTAAACGATTTTTTTATGATTTGAATCAGATCGAGGGCTAGGTGGGGGGCCCTTTTCTGAACGATAAAGAGTATGATGAGCCCCCCCACACCAGACAATAGAAGCCACCACGCCATAGATGAGCCTATTCGAAGCGGGGGAAAGGGGATCAGATTCCCGAGACCGGAAATGGGGAGGAAGAGAAGTAACCCTATGCCTCCCCAGACCAGAAAGGCCCAGAGATCAGGCAGAACGGCACTCACAGGTTTCTCCTCCTTGTCTCTTAGAAAGCCCTGAGTCAACGCGGCGACGGGGAAATTTATCCAGATCAGGGCGACCAGGGCTACCATGTTCGCGGTCACCAGAACGTTGTTAACGATGATGGGATCTGGCGGCGTGCTCCCTTCGGCCTGTAGATGCCGTCTCATCCAGGAGGCTGCCTTCTCTATGATTAGGGGTTCAACAGGTTCCAATAGATGGATGGTGGAGGGTATGAGCAGCTGTCGGGCGGTTCCGTCAGCCGCGTTCCCGTAATACATCTCGGGGACCACGGGGACCTCGGTGTTGAAGGCGTCCTCCAGGTCGATCTTGATCTTCTCTACGTCAAAGAGTATATCTAACTGGCCTATGATGACCAGCATGTTGGGGGGATGGGTGGCGCTCAGTGGGGGATAGCCCGTTACTCCGCTCTCGACGTCTACACCACCTGCTATCAGGACGACCGCTGAGATCCCCCGGTTTGTGGAAGCAGCTCTGGCGGCTCCTGCGCCGAGGCTGTGACCTACTAATCCTAGACGCTCCTGGTCTACATATTCCAGAGACTTGAGGTATGCTAATGCAGAGAAAACTCCGAGAGATGGGTCGCCTCCCCCAAGCTTCCCCCCGGATTGACCATGTCCGGCTAGGTCTAGCGAGAGGGCTACCATGCCCCTTCTGGCTATCTCCAGGGCGAAGCCCGACATGGTCTCCTTCGCGTTGGTGAGCCCGTGGGCGCAGACGACCGCCGGCCTGGGATTGTCTGGCTGGACGTCAGAGGGGACGTAGAGCATTCCAGATAGGGTGTAGCCGTCAGCGTCGATCGATACCTTCTCTACGTTCAGGGTATCTCCTACTGTGCTGCGGATGGTGGCACCGTTATAGTTAGAGATTAGCATGAAGGAGAATAGTAGGAGGAATAGGGCGGCGGTCGCCTTCTTCATTTCAGTCCACCTTAAGAGGCTCGTGGGTCATAAGATTATCTTCTCAGGGCTAGCGTGTATCACGATTTTATGTTTCTGGTCTCTTCAGTGCCAGTTTTAAGCATTGATATTGATACCGTTTTTCGGAGATTAGTATATGATAATAATATTAGAGGGAGATTCTAGGCTTTGTAGACCGTCTTCCCGCCTAGTATGGTCTTCAGGATTTGAGTGTCCTTGATCTCATCCTCTGGGCAGGTTAGGATGTCTCTGTCGAGGACGATCATGTCAGCTAACTTTCCCGGCTCTATGCTCCCCTTGATGTTCTCCTCGAACGTATAGTAGGCGCCCTTGATGGTGTACATCCTGATCGCCTCCTCCCTGGTCACCTTCTGCTCGGTCCCCATCTGGGTCCCAAGCACCTCTGTCCTCCTCGCGATGGATGCCCAGAGGCTCGGGAACGGCGGGTACGGGGTGACGGGTGAGTCCGTGCCTGAGGCCACCTCTATGCCGTTGTCTATCCAGGCCCTGTGAGGCTTCAGCCACTTGGATCTCTCATCTCCCACGTTCTCGTGATAGCTGTCTCCAAGGTAGTAGAGAAAGCTCGGCTGAGAGGCTACGACGATCCCGAGGCGCCTGCATGTCTCGAAGTTCTCATCGGTAGGTTGGTACGCGTGGATTATCGAGAATCGCCTGCCCTTGATGGATTTCTTCTTGTCGGTCTCCTCGAATGCGTTGAGGACGACGTCCATGGCGCCTCCTCCAGCGCAGTGGATCCCTATGTTCATCCCTGCGAGGTTCCCTGCGTCCACCCTCTTCTGCAGGTCCTCTGTGGGCATGATGAGGATCCCCTTGTTGTCTTCTTGATCCTCGTAGGGTTCTCTGAGGAGTGCCGTCCTTCCGCCGATGCCTCCGTCTATGAGGAGCTTCAGTCCGAGGAATCGGAGGAGGTCGTTCCCGTATCCGGTGGATATCGGGAAGTCGTTTATCCTCCCCACGCTCTCCTCCGCGGTCTCGTCCCCGAGCTTCCCGTGGAGCATCATGTTCACCCTCACGTTGAGCTCTCCGTCATCAGCTGCCCTCTGATAGGCGCGCATGGTCTTCGAGTCGATCCCAGCGTCTACGACCCCTGTGAGACCTGCCTCGCTGAAGGCCCGCGACGCCAGTTTGATGGCTTTCACCGTGTCCTCGAAGCTCGTCGGGGGGATGTGCTTCCTGACGAGGTTCATGGCGGGGCCCTCCTCGAGCAGCCCCGTGGGCTCCCCGCCCTCGTC
>CAYONH010000114.1:0-4747 GCA_964405275.1 uncultured Candidatus Bathyarchaeia archaeon
CTCGCCTTCTTCCTTTGGAACCACGCCCTCCAGAGGCTGGAGGCCTTCGAGATCTCGGTGCTCCAGAACACCATGCTGGTGCAGATAGCGGTACTCTCCTGGATGTTCCTCGGGGAACAGCTCACCATGGCGAAGCTCGTCCCGATGGCGCTGGTATTCATCGGTGCCCTCGTGGTCCAGCTGAGGAGATAGGTAATTGTCAAGTGTCCCTACGCATTTTAGGAATCTTTATAAGTGAGTATCGGACGTGATATCGGGTATGATAGCATATTCGATATCGGAAGTGATATTCAATGGATGAAAGAAAGCGCGATAGGCGTCGAAGGATAGGGGTACCCAGGGGACTGCTGAGACATCTCAGCTTCCAGTTCCTCAAGGAGGAGCCCATGTCTGGAAGCGAGATAGTTGACAAGATCGAGGAGTACACGGACTGGAGACCTAGCCCGGGTAGCATATACCCCCTCCTCTCCCACATGCAGGAGGTGGGGCTCATCAAGCCCCACGAGAACCAGGACTCAACCCTCAAGCGATTCGAGCTCACCCAGATGGGTAGAGAGCGCGCTGACGAGTTGATGATCCATGACGGCCAGATGAAGGCCCGGAACCGGAACATCAGGAAGATGTACTGGAAGCTCCACGCAGGGATGACCAAGGAGCTCTACACCAGCCTCAGGGACCTGCTGGATGTCCTCGAGGACGTCTACACGGGGAACAAGGGAGACACCGAGGTCTCCGGTAAGTTGAAGGCTGCCCTTGACTCGGCGGCGACGACCATTAAGGAGATTGGTTCATAGCCCCATGAGCGATCTACGACGAGTCCTACGCTTCATCTCACCCTACAAGAAGGAGATAGCTTTCGCCACGGTGTTCCTCGGGCTGGTGGTGTTCGCGGACCTCTCCATACCTAGATTCATCCAGGTCATAATCGACAAAGGCGTGGCAGAGATGGACATGAACGTGATCCTGCGGACGAGCCTGCTCATGATCGGTGCGAGCATTCTCAGCGCAACGCTCTCGATAGCCAACACATTCTACTCGGTCAGGGCCTCACGCGGCTTCGAGGCCGACCTAAGGGAGGCCATCTTCAAGAAGGTGCAGACGTTCAGCTTCGGGAACCTCGACGACCTCAACACGGGGCAGCTCCTCACGAGGCTGACGAGCGACCTGACCATGGTCCAGATGATCATCTCCATGGGGCTTCGGATGTTCATCCGGGCGCCCCTGATGTTCCTGGGAAGCTTCGGCATAATGTTCGCCACTAACCCGAAGCTTGCGACCGTGATACTCTCCCTGCTTCCAGTCACGTTCCTGCTGGTGTTCTTCTTCATACGGATCGTGAGACCCCTCTTCACCCAGGTCCAGGAGCGCCTCGACTACCTGAACCAGGTGCTCCAAGAGAACCTCTCGGGGATCAGGGTGGTCAAGGCCTTCGTGAGGAGCGACTACGAGAACAGCAGGTTCGAGAAGGCCAACACGGAGCTCTACGGGACCTCCCTCAAGATGGCCCAGTACACCAGCATATTCTTCCCAATTGTCATGTCGCTGATGAACCTGGGCACCGTAGCCATCATCTACTACGGCGGGCTCCAGGTCTCCGTGGGCACGACCTCGGTGGGCCAGATCATGGCCTTCACCAACTACCTGTTCAGCACGATGTTTCCCGTGCTCATGATCTCCATGATGGCAGGGCAGATCTCGGCCGCGAGCGCGTCGGCCTCACGTATTATGGAGGTCCTCGACGCGGTACCTGAGGTACAGGACAGCCCCGAAGCCGTCCAGCTGGACGAGATCCAGGGGAGAGTGGTGTTCGAGAACGTGACCTTCAGCTACAGGGACGACGGGGGCGACCCCGTCCTGACAGACATCAGCTTCACCGCTGAGGCCGGCGAGAAGGTGGCCCTGCTCGGGCAGACCGGCTCGGGCAAGTCCAGCCTCATCAATCTGATCCCAAGGTTCTACGATGCGAACGTGGGGCGGGTAACCATCGACGGTTTCGACGTCAAAGACATCAAGACGAGCAACCTCAGGAGCCACATTGGAATCAGCCTCCAGGAGGCGATACTGTTCAGCGGCACCATCAGGGACAACATACGCTACGGGAGCCCCGACGCCACCGATGAGGAGGTCATCGAGGCGGCCAAGATGGCCCAGGCCCACGAGTTCATCACGGCCTTCCCCGAGGGGTACGACACGATGGTCGGACAGCGGGGAGTGAACCTGAGCGGGGGTCAGAAGCAGCGCGTGGCAATCGCACGCGCACTGCTCGTGAAACCCAAGATACTCATATTGGACGACAGCACCAGCGCCGTGGACGTGGAGACCGAGGCCGAGATCGAGAACGCCCTCGAAACACTCATGGATGACACGACGAGCTTCATCATCGCCCAGCGGATCAGCACGGTCCTCAAGGCCGACAAGATCCTGGTGCTTGACAACGGCAGGATCGTCGCAGAGGGCAACCACGACGAGCTGATGGACACGAGCCCCCTCTACCAGGAGATATATGACAGCCAGCTCGGCGACGGAGGTGTCCAGGCATGAGCGGAACAGGACGGCAGGGAGACCGAGGAGACAACGACCGGCAGCAGCCCCAGCCTCGACGTATGATGGGCCGTGGACCCCACGCAATGGGCACCATCGAGAAGCCCAAGGATGCTCGTGGAGCCCTGAACAGGCTAATCAGGTACCTGGGGGACTACAAGATCCATCTCGCAGTCATCGCCCTCCTCACAGCGGTGAGCTCACTCCTAGCTCTGACAGGGCCTTACCTCATCGGGGTGGTGATCGACACCGCGATATTGGTTGGTGACGTGGAGAGGCTCTTGAGGATCTCCCTGCTTCTTGTGGGGGTATACCTGTTCAGCGCCCTGGTCTCCATGGCCTCAGGCTGGGTCATGGCAATAATCAGCCAGAGGAGCCTGAAGAAGCTCAGAAAGGAGCTCTTCGAGCACATCCAGACCCTGAGCCTCAGCTTCTTCGATAAGAGGATGGCGGGGGACCTGATGAGCCGGCTAACAAACGACGTAGACGCCATCGGCAGGGCCATCGCATCGAACGTCACTACGCTAATAAGCAGCTCCATCACGCTCGTCGGGATCCTCGTGATGATGTTCAGCCTCAACGTCTGGCTGGCCCTGGCCAGCCTCATCGTGTTCCCGATAATGGTCGGCCTTACGGCGTTCGTCGGAGGGAAGACGCGAGCGGGATTCATGGACCTCATGACCCAAATGGGCTCCCTGAACAGCATCATGCAGGAGACCATCGCAGGGCAGCGTGTGGTGATAGCCTTCGAACAGCAGGAGTCGGTGAACCGTAAGTTCACAGCCACTAACGATGAGGTTAAGGCCATCAGCATCAGGACGAGCACCTACTCTATGCTGATGATGCCCCTGATGGGGATACTCAGCAACGTCAACATAGCCATCGTGGCCGGCCTGGGCGCCTGGATGACCCTCCAGGGAATGGCGACCGTGGGGCTCATAGCCACCTTCATCACATACAGCAGACGTTTTGCAGACCCCCTACGACAGTTCAGCAACATCTACAACAGCATCCAGTCAGCCCTTGCGGGAGCCGAGCGTGTATTCGAGGTGATCGACACCGTACCCGAACTCACGGACGCGTCCAACGCCATTGGTGCGGACGACTTCGAGGGATACGTCGAGTTCGAGAACGTGGACTTCGAGTACGACCCAGGCGTCTCGGTGCTCAAGGACATCAGCCTGAAGGCCGAGCCGGGCCAGACCATCGCCCTCGTGGGCCCCACAGGGGCGGGGAAGACGACCGTCGTGAACCTGCTCACGAGGTTCTACGACATCAACGACGGCAGCATCAAGATAGACGGCAGCGACATCAGGAAGATCAAGAAGGACGACCTGAGACGGCAGCTGGGAATCGTGCTCCAGGACGTGTTCCTGTTCAGCGGCACCGTGATGGATAACATCAGGTACGGCAGGCTGGACGCCACGGACGAGGAGTGCATACAGGCCGCCGAGTACGCAAACGCGGATAGCTTCATACGGCGCCTGCCCAAAGGCTACGAGACCAAGCTCAGCGAGAGGGCGGGCAACATCAGCCAAGGACAGAGGCAGCTCATAAGCATCGCCAGGGCCCTGGTCGCAGACCCCGCAATACTTGTCCTGGACGAGGCCACGAGCAGCGTCGACACGCGCACGGAAATACAGATTCAGGAGGCCTTCAGGAGGCTCATGAGTGGGAGGACCAGCTTCGTCATAGCCCACAGACTCAGCACCATCCGCAGGGCCGACATGGTCCTGGTCATCAACGACGGCGAGATCATCGAGCAGGGGACTCACGAGGAGCTCCTCGAGAAGAGGGGATTCTACTACAGGGTCTACATGAGCCAGTTCAAGGGAACCAACGGCGACGACCTTGAGCCCATACGGCTGATGCCCGCTGAGCAATCCGCCGCCCAGTTCCCCCAACGGGGCATGCCCGGGATGGGGGGAATGCGAGGCATGGGCTCAAGGGGTAATCCAGGAGGAGGAAGCGGCACAGCTGGGCCCGGTGGCCACGGAGACATGCGTGGTGGACCTGGTATGCCCGATATGATGGGGAGGATGATGGAGATAGTAGAGACCTTCAAGGAGAAAGGGGCCACATCGCCGGAGGGAGCCCTATCACCTGAGGAGCTCGGGTTGCCCCCTATGTTCAGGATGATGATGCAGAGCCCCATGGGCCAGTCCGGGATATTCAGCGAGGTCGACGGAAAATACTACCTCTCAGA